>JAWOAW010000106.1:0-19634 GCA_046498345.1 Thermoplasmatota archaeon | reverse complement strand
CAAAGGGTCCGCCTGGGACATTTGCGGCTGGGGAGATTAAAGGAAGGAGAGGTGAGGGAATTGTCCTCGAGGGAAATATCCCGTTTGCCTGGAAAGGGGCAGGCTGGTACTACTACCTGATAATAACAGTAATTCAAGGACGTCGCCGTCGCTGTTCTTTATCCAGACGTGGATGTCGGTCAGGTTGCCATAGGGCTGGGGATCGTAGCTCTTGCCCCGGATGGTCAATACCTCGTCGGTGTAGTCGACGTTGGCCCAGTGGGTAAACCAGTTGAGATACGCCTCGCTCTCCCCGGGCTCATAATGATAATTGGTGTTGCCCAGCACGTTGCCCTCCGACACCGTACATATCTCTGCGATGGGCGGGGCGGGATATCCATCCTGGAGCGCCGCCTTGAGATGGTCGTCGTGGTTGAACGTGATGTCCGTCTCAGCTGACTTGTCCACGGTGACGTTGACCACGTCGACGGGCCCGTAGTCGTCCTCCGGGTTGTTGCTCTGCGCGTAGATGGTGTACTCGCCGTCGGGCAGCCCGGAGGTATCCCACTGGATGTTGAGATCCTCCTGGTCGAGGAACCCGTCCCCGGAGATGACGGTCATCCGGTTGAACCATTCGCCGGTGCCACCCTGCTCGTAGGTGATGATCTTGTCGACCACGGTCTGCACCTCCCGGGTGCTGCGGCAGGCCAGCCGACCGACCGCTACGTCTGGATACAGGTCGAGGCCGGTGTCGTTTTCCACGCCCGGCTTGTTCCAGGCCGCCATGATGCCGTCGCCGTTGGGGTCCCAGTCAGCGAACTGGCCGCCCTCACGGTAGACGTCAGCGTAATATAGATCGCTGATGACACCCGGATCGTAGATGGTGTCCTCCTGCAGCGGGAACGCGGGGTCGTCCCACTGGTTGGTGTAGCGCACCGGGACATGCCAGCCCCGGACGCCGATGTTCGCGTTGTCCCGCGGTTTTGCCCAGAACTGGTTTTTCAGCCCGCCGACCAGCAGCACATACTTGATGCCGTAGGATTCAATGGCGTCCTTGATGAAATATTTGATCTGCTCCGCCTCGTCCACGCCGCTGTACCCGCTGTAGATGTCCCCGGTGGTCTTCAGCAACGTGTCGACCCCGTGGTCGTTCTTGTGCTGTACCAGGGGCTCCAGCTGGCGGGTGAACGTGTCGGGAGCGATGACCACCAGGTCATATGCATCCCCTGCGGCGAACGGGGTGCTGCCCGGCCGGTCGTAGGTGACATCCACGGTGGCGCTCTCAGCCACCGCCAGCATGCCGTCTGCCGGAGCATACCGCACGGCGTAGACGTCAACGGCGACATGGGTCACGTGCTGGCCATCGTCGTTGAGGCCGCAGCCCACCTTGTAGCTGTACCATTCGCCGGGGTAGTAGCCGTTTCGCTCGTACACGGCCGGGTCTTTCTCCGGTTCAGCGGCGGCCGTTGTTGCCCTTGCGGTCTGCGCGGCCAGCGGCTGCAGGGCCGGAGCCGGGCGAACCGGCGCCGTCACCGTCCGCTGTTCAACGCCCTGCACGGTGACCTGCACCTCTATGTTGCGGGCGCCGAAGGGCAGCTCGATGGTCTCCACGAGCTTGGGGAGCACCGGTTTGCCGGCCTGCATCAGGTAGTCGCTGTTGCCTTCGAATGTGAGCTCCACTGATGTTTCCCCGTGGGCCTGCACCCGCAGCGAGGGAACGGTCAACTGGCGGGCCGTGGACACCGGCGCCGAGGTCGTCTCCTGGATTCCTATGGCGCTGAAACCGCCGATAAGGAACATGCCAACAATGGCTAGGGATACTATCTTTTTCATGGTAACTGCCTCGTCCAATCAATTCAGCGCGATTATTTAAACGTTATGCGCGCCATGCGCCGTTACTCGATGCCGAGTTCTTCCTTTCGTTTGCCCGCCTCGTCGAGGACGTCCGCTGCCACGTAGATGCTGCATCCCTCCCGGGCGGCCAGGGCGATGCAGTCGCTGGGTCGGGCATCCATGATTATCTCCTCGGCGTCCCCGCTGCCGTAGTGCTCGATGTAGAGCTTGGCCATGAACACGCCCGCATGCAGGCCGTCGATGACCACCCTGGTGATGCAGCCGGACATGGCGTTGATGAGCTTGATGAAAATGTCGTGGGTCATCGGCCGCGACGGCGCCACCCCCCGCAGCCCGTTGATGATGCTGACCGCCTGCCCCGTGGTGACGTAGATGGGCAGCGCTACCTCGTCGTTGACCAGCACGATCTCGCTGTAGCTGTCGGCCTGGTAGTACTCGGGGTGGATGTCCATTTTGACCAGGTTGCGGGTCATGGTATCGCCGCCAGCCGCTGTATGCGACGCACCACGTTGGGATGCGAGGAAAACACTTCCATGAGCCGGTCGCTGGTGCTCACCCGGGCCCGGCCGGCGAACTGCCGGACCTCGTAGCTGTCGAGATGGCCGTCCATGTCCAGGTCAGCCTGCCGCAGGCCGGTCACATCCTGCTCCGCCCGGGATGGGTCGGTGGCCAGGAACGCCCTGGTGCCCGCCACCTTTTTCCGTTCCTCACGGCTGACCCGGGTGGTGTCCAGGGTGATGCGGTAGAGGGCGGAGGCCAGCGCGTGCGACCGGCCGGTCAGCTCTGCTCCACCCTGGTCCGCGTAGTATTCCCGGATGCGGCTGACGTAGAGCACGATGAGGTTGGTCACCAGGTACAGGCCGAAGGCTACCACGGCGATGATGGCCCCCGAGCCCCGCCGCCCCCGCCCGAACAGGAACGTCCAGAAGGTAAAATAGCAGATGAGCGGGACGACCGAGAGCATGGTGATGACCACCATGTCCCGGTGGCGGAGATGCGATATCTCGTGCGCCAGCACGGCCTCCAGCTCCTCCCGGTTGAGCCGCTCGAGCAATGCCTCGGTGACGCATACCCGCCCGTCTTTTTTGCTGCGCCCGAAGGCAAACGCGTTGGGCACCTTCCGCTTCGAGATGCCGACCCGGGGCATGGGAAGGCCGGCCAGCTGCGACAGCCGCTGCACCATGTCATAGAGCTCCGGATGGTCACCCCGGTCTATGTAGCGGACCTGCATCGTCGCCTCCACGACCTTGGGGCCGGTCACATACTGCAGGATGACAATACCGACGGCCAGGGCTGCCAATGGAACCGGATAGGCGGCGCCCATCAGGTAGGCGACAAGCGTGATGAACCCGTAGATGAGGGCGAACATCACCGCCACGGCCAGGGTCAGCCGGGCCTGCAGCCACAACGTCGACATGGTCGGTTACAATGAAGCCCGGTAGATAAAGCTTACTGACCCCTGCTACAGGGAATACTGCAGCCCCCGGGTCACCAGGGCGACGACAGCCGCCGTGCAGACGGCCAACACCGCGCCACCGTTTCTTTTCACCGGGCTAAAAGCTGTACTCCGTGCTGCCAGCCGGGACGAACTCCTCCCGGGAGATGAGCAGCAGCACCAGCGCCACGATGCCCAGCGGGATGCCCACGATGCTGAAAAACCCGGCGATGATGCCGCACACCGCGCCCACCACCGCGATGACAAAATGCTTCCGCAGCAGCGCCAGGATGCCGCCGACGAGCGCCACGATGGACAATGCCAGGATGCCCACGGCCAATACGGGCGCCAGGTCGAGCACCACGAGCATCAGCCCCCGCTGGCTGGTGGAGCCCGTTCCCTGTTCCATGGTGAAATCCTGGGCGGGCAGCGTGATATCCCAGGGAAGCACGAACACCTCGGCCCGCAACGTCTTGTAGCCCGCAGACGTGAACACCAGCGTATGCTTTCCCCCCGATATGTTGGACAATGTGAACGCGCCCGCGCCGTCGGTCGTCGCGGTCATCCCGGTGTCCTCCACGGTGACGTTGACGCCCGCCAGCTTGCTTCCTTCTTCGTCCACCACGGTGCCCGTGTAGGTGCTGGCCATGCCCGTGTCGGTCAGCGTGTCCAGCGAAAACAGCAGCGCCCCGGCTATCATCATGCCAAGGAGACATATCACGATGAGGATCACCCCGGCCACCACCGGCTTCCACGAATGCTTGTCGAGGTGGACCGAGGGATGTATCGGCGGGGTTTCCGCCTCCCAGCTGTACTGCTCGTCGACGTTGACCCTGAACTCCATGCCGCACTGGGGGCAGGTGGTGACCTGTTCGCCGCTGGCCCCGTCCGGCACCTCGACGACGACGTTCTGCCGGCAGTGGGGACAGCGGGCCTTGCCCTTCATCGCTGAAAGAATAAGCTCTCTCTTAATATAGTTTGTTCACCCGATGCCCCGGGGAGACATCTGACGGCTCCCGGCTCAGTCCATCAGCTTGGACGCCACGGCCATGTCTCCGCCGCCGTCCACCGGGCGACGGAATATGCCTCCGGGTATGCCCCGGGCACAGATGGTATGGCCTGCACACACGCCAATCCGCCTCTTCGCCGGCACCCTGCATGTTTCCAAACCTTTTTGTAGCCACACCCTATCCACAGATGTGTGGCCACAGCTGCTGCAGGCACTCTTCCTTTTGCTGCTGCCACTGGTCCTGCTGGCCGGGCTGCTCGGAGCCTACGTCACCCACCGGGGCATGTTCCATGCCATCGGCTTCTCCCGCCAGGAGATGGGGCTCATCGCCATCGGGCCGTTCGCGGCCATGCTGTTCGACGTCCCCGTGTTCATCTACCAGGACTACTTCCTGGCGTTCAACATCGGCGGCGCCGTCGTCCCCATTGCCCTGTCCCTCCACCTGGTCCGGAAGCAGGACGTCGACATCCCCCGGCTCATCCTGGGCACCGGGCTGGTGGCCGCCGCCTCGTTCATGATAACCCGGGTCTCCGACATGGGCGTCGTCGCCTCGTTTCCCTTTTACCTGCTCCCTTCGATACTGGCAGCGCTGCTGGCGCTGCTCCTGGTGTCCCGCCGGTCGACGGCGGCGCCCGGATACTGCTACGCCATCGCCACGTTGGGCGTGGTCATCGGCGCCGATTTTTTCCATCTGCCGGAGATCTTCAGCCAGCCGTTCATGGGCTCCGTGGGCGGCGCCGGGCTGTACGACATGGTCTACATCGCCGGGCTGCTGGCCGTCGTTCTCGTCCTGCCCTTCATGCACCGGGGCATCAAGCGGCGCCCGTTCCGCAGCCGTGACCCCCATGTGCTGCTGTCCAGAGCCCGGGGCACCTCGGACGGCGCGAGGGCCCGCCACCTGGCTGTCCGGGCGGTCAGGGAAAAGCTCATCCGCCTCGGTGTTCCCGGTGGTGTTGACGCGCTCCGCCGGCTGCTCGGGAGACGGGCTGCCCACGATTTCAGGCTGCTGCAGGACCGGCCGATGCGGACAGCCGACGACATCCATGCGGCGTGGACCACGGCCTCGCTGCTCGTCGACGCCCTAGACAAGCTGGAGCGACGCCGCTATGCCTCCGCGCTCCGCCGCACCCTTGCGTTTCTCGTCGACGCGACCATTCTCGGGTTTCTGTCGCTGCTGCCGGCGCTGCTCTCCGGATTCAGCCAGGCCACCATGTTTTTCGTATTCTTTTTTTCGCTGCAGCTCCTGTATTTCACGGGCATGGAATACGTGGCGGGCACCACGGTGGGTAAGGGCCTCCTCGGCATGACGGTGACCACCGAGCGGGATGGCAGCCTCGATTTTATGACCGCGTTTACCCGCAACATCATCCGGTTTTTCGACATGCTTCTCCTGGGCTACCTGGTCAGCCTCGTCATGATAGGGTTCACGGGGAAAAAGCAGCGGCTCGGCGACATCGTTGCCGGGACCGTGGTAACAAAAAACAGATAGAAAAAGGGAAAAGGGCAGGCCGTGCCTGCGTGAGGGGGACAGTTGCCCCTGCTTGTTGAGACGTGAGTTCGGTTACTCGATTACTTCGACGTGAACTGCTTTGGGTCCACGTGATTCCTCTTTCATGTCGAACTTGACTTTTGTTCCTTCTGTCAGCTGGGCGCCCGACTGGACGTCCGACTCGTGTACAAATACGTCTTTCTGGCTTTCTGATGTCTCTATGAATCCATAGGACATCATCCATTTCTTTACGGTTCCTTCCATAGTAGGTTTACTCCTGCCCCTATACCTGCTCTCATGTATATAGTTTGGGGTATCCCCGCGCCCAGGAGGAGGCCTTGAAGCAGGCAGAGGGCGATGCCGCCTCACCTCGCCATCGGACCACATGGGATAAATCTATGTATCGGGGCGCTATACAGGGATATGGACTGGATGGTCGTAGGCGAAGCGCTCTGGCTGATACTGCCCGCCTATCTGGCCAACTCTTCGGCGGTGGTGCTGGGCGGCGGCCGGCCCGTGGACGGCGGCCGCCTCTGGCGTGGCGCCCGGCTGCTGGGCAACGGGAAAACCTGGCGGGGGCTGCTGTCCGGCATTGCCATCGGCGTGCTCGCCGCCGTGGGTATGAGCGTTGCCGTTCCCGGTGCCTATGGAGACGGTGCCGCCGCCGCGGCTATCATCATTGCGCTGCCGCTGGGCGCCCTGGGCGGCGACATGGCGGCGAGCTTTCTCAAGCGACGCCTGGGCAAGGAAAGCGGGGAAAGCTGGCCGGTGGTCGACCAGCTGGATTTTTTGTTCGGCTCCCTGCTGCTCTCCTACGCGGTCAGCCTGGCGTTTGAACGGGCCGGCGACGGCAACTGGTTCCTCGAGCATTTCACGGGCTGGCACATCGCGTTTCTGCTGGTGTTCACCCCGGTGGTCCACTATGCGGCCAACGTGCTCGGCCATTCAGTCGGACTGAAAAAGGTTCCCTGGTGATATGATGACGGAAGAAAAAGAGGAAATGAACGAGGAGCTCCGCCGGTGGCTGGAGGAACACGGCGACGAGGTGCAGGACGAGGAGGAAGCAAGGGAGCGCTACGCCGCGGACGTCTCGGGCCGCTGCGCTATCTGCAGGGCGCGCCCGGCGAAGTATCGATGCGTGCGGTGCGGCAAGGCGGTCTGCCCCTCGTGTTTCCTGGTATTGTACGGCGTCTGTCGGAACTGTGCCTCGCCGGATACGGCGCGGAAGCTGAAAAACGGTGAAAAAGACTACGGCGTGGACATCATCAAGTAGGCCACCAATAACATTTTATGGCCGGCCGGCGATACGAATCCATGAAATCGCCGTTGCATGAACTGCACGAGGAGCTGGGGGCCACGTTTACCGAGTTTGAGGGCCATACCATGCCCCTGCAGTACACCTCGATTAAAGATGAGCATCTGACGGTTCGGCGGCATGTCGGCCTGTTCGACGTGTCGCACATGGGCAACCTCTACGTCCGGGGGCCCGACGCCGCCGTGCTGGTCGGCCGGCTGACCACCTGCAACCCGGAAAAAGTGCCCGTGGGCAGGGGCTTCTACACCGCTATTCTCCGTGAGGACGGCACCATCATCGACGACGAGGTATTCCTGCATACCGACAGCGAGGAGTACCTGTTCGTGCCCAATGCGGGCCGCCACGACGACGTCGAGGCATGGTTTGCGCAGCATGCGGAAGACATGGACGTCGAGCTGGAAAACAGGAGCAGCCGGGATGTCATCCTGGCAGTGCAGGGCCCATCGTCGCCGGAAGTCCTCGCCCAGGTGGTCGACGCGCCGCTCGACGACCTCAAGCTGTTCGCCTGCACCACGGTGGACCGGGGGGAGCGATGTATTCTCTCCCGCACCGGGTACACCGGCGAGCGCGGCTTCGAGCTGTACATAACACCGGGCGAGGCCGGGGCGGCATTGTTCAGGGACATCCTGGAGGCCGGCGAAGCGTATGATGTCAAGCCCGTGGGCCTGGGCGCCCGGGACACCCTGCGCCTCGAGAAAGGGTTTGCGCTGGCAGGCAACGAGTTCGCCGGCGGCCGCACCCCGGTGGAGGCGGGCATGGGCTGGGCGATACACTGGGACCACGACTTCGTCGGCCGGGAGGCGCTGGAACGGCAGAAGGACGGCGAGCATGACCGCCTCATGTTTCTCCGGTGCACCGGCCGGGGGATCCCCCGCAACGGCCACATGGTTGAGCATGAGGGCGAGCCAGCCGGCACGGTGACCTCGGGCACGTTTTCGCCCTGCCTGCGGACGGGTATCGCGATGGCCTACATATCGCCGGGCTACCAGGATGCCGGTGCATATGACATCGTGGTCAACGACCGGCGGGTCCCCGCCGAGATGGTGAAACCACCGTTTGTCGAAAAAGGAGACTGCTAGGCCATGAAAACCCAGTTTGTATCAGACCTCGGCGAGGGCGACATGGTGAACAGCATGTTTGCCGTCAAGTTCACCAAGCCGCCCAAGGAGTACCGGGATACGGGCAAGGACGGCGCCTGGTTTGAGCTCCGGCTGTCCGACAAGACCGGGGAGATATCCGCCAAGTACTGGGGCGACGACGCCGGCTACACCCATCAATTGTTCCGGAGCGTGGAAAAAGGCGACGTGGTGTTCATCCGAGGCAGGGTTGTCACCTACCGGCAGAAACGGGAGATAACCATCGAAAAAGGCGGCCTCCGGACCTGCCAGCGGGACGAATACGACCCGGCGGACTATGTCGAGGTCGCCGACCAGGACACCGACGTGCTCATGGCGGAGCTCATGGACCTCGTGGACAGCGTGGGCGGGCCATACAGGGAGCTGCTCGACGCGTTTTTCCGGGACGACCTTTTTGCTGAAGCGTTCGCTGCAGCGCCGGCGGCCATGCACCGCCATCAGAACTACATCGGCGGCCTGCTGGTGCACACGCTGCATGTCGCACGGATATGCGAGCGGGTCCACGAGCTGTTTCCCTCCCTGGACCGCGACCTCATGCTCACCGGGGCCATCCTGCACGACATCGGCAAGATCAGGGAGTTTGCGGTGGAGACCTCCATCGACATCTCCGAGGAGGGCATGCTGCTCGGCCACATCCCCATCGGGGCACAGATGGTCCGCGACCGCCTCAGGGAGACAGCGATGCCGGAGCGGGAGACCCTCAAGGTGCTGCATATCATCCTGAGCCATCACGGCCGGCAGGAATACGGCTCCCCCAAGGAACCACAGTTTCCCGAGGCATACGCCGTCTACTACGCCGACGAGCTGGACGCCAAGGTCGACTACGCCCGGATGACAAAGGAAAACGCGGAGACCGAGGACCTCTGGCTGTGGAAGCGGGACATAGGACACATCTACCTGAAATAAGAGAGAAAAGCACATAAACCAGGGGATATTATCGGCCTGTGCACAAGGATACCTGGTATGTGGTAGCATTGCTCGGCGGCGCCGCCGCGGCGCTGCTGCTCGGTCATCTGTTGTTCGAAGCGGTCTGGTACCCGTCGCCGGAGACCTTCGAGGCCGTCGTCGCCCTGCCATTGTTTGCCGGGCTGCTGCTCCTCGGCGCCGGCTTTTTTCTGCGGTGTCATGTCCGGCATCTGGTCACCATGTCCGGCTGGCTGGTCTTCGGCGGCTACTGGGCGACCCAGCCCGGCTATCTCTATGTCAAGGAGGCCGGGGACGTCGTCAACGCGTCGCTGTGCATCGCCGGCGTGTTTTTCCTGTTCTACCTCGGCTACCATGAATACCTGTCGCATCGCCGCAGCGAAAACGTACCGGCGCTGTCGTTCATCGCCGGCGCCACCTTCATATCCGGCTTTTTTTATTTTCTCATCGACCGGCTGCAGGAGCTCTCCGGCCTGCTGATAAAGGTGGTGGCCGACCAGACGGTCTGGGTGACCCGGCAGCTGGGCTACGACGTCGTGGCGGGCAGCGTGCAGTACGGCGAGTCCGCGTCGGTACCCGTCTTTTTCAACGGCTGGCCGTCGGTGGACATCATCCTGGCCTGCACCGGCCTCCAGTCCATCATGATATTCGTGGGCGTCATCGCCGCGCTCCGTGGCGTCGACCGGAACCGCCGCCTGAAGGCGTTTGCGGCCACGGTCCCCGTCATCTACGTCTTGAACGTCATCCGGAACGTCGGCGTCATCCTGGGCGTCGAGGTGCTCGGCGCCAGCTTCTACATGATGCACAACGTGGTGGGCAAGGCCGGGTCGCTCGTCGCCCTGATAGTCCTGGCCTACGTGGCCTTCGAGCTGCTGCCCGAGCTCTACGACAACATCATGGACCTGTTCGACCTCCCGAAGCGGCGGGGCCCGGTGGAGCGAGCGCTGCAACGCCTGAGGCGACGATGATCGCCCGGGGCTGCCTGCACATCGCCGTGGCGCCGATGCCGTTCGCCCTGCTGTTCGTCGTCCTCTCCCATCTCGCCCGGGTGTTCCTCCCCCTGGCCGTCCTGTTCGCGGTGCTGCAGCTGTTTTTCCTGCTGTTTTTCCGCGACCCCCATCGGCCGGCTGGAGACGGCATCGTTTCCCCGGCTGACGGCGTCGTCATGGAGACCGGCCGACATATCTCGATTTTTATGAACCTGTGGAACGTCCACGTCAACCGCGCACCCGTCCGGGGCGTGGTCACCGGGATGGAGCACATCCCGGGCCGGCATGCCCCCGCCTTCAGCGAACAAGGCGACAACGAGCGCCTGTACATCCACCTGCGCACGGAGCACGGCGACATATCGGTCGTGCAGATAGCCGGGACCATCGCCCGGCGCATCGTGCCCTACATTGCAGAGGGAGAGGTCGTCGAAAAAGGGCAGCGCATCGGCATCGTCCGCTTTGGCTCCAAGGCCACGGTGGAGCTGCCCGACGGTGCCACGCCCATCGTGTCAGAAGGTGACTGCGTCCGGGCGGGGCAGACCATCGCCCGGTTCGACTGACACCGCCGGCGTTTTCCCTCAGGGGTATACAGCCAGATTGCCAGGACGGTAGGCGCCGGATACCGGATATCCAGGCGGGATACATTTAAAAGGAGCCACGGGATTAAACGTGGGAGGCATCATATGACACGATGTGGCAACCACCGCGTATTGGCGGCCGTGGTCCTATTGCTCTTTCTCGGCATGACGCTGGCTCCGGCCGCGGGAACCCTGGAACTGTCACGTAACCGGATGGGGACGGTACAGCCGACCCCGCACACGATGGCAGGAAATGGGCTGCCGCCGCCCCTGGCCATCGACATGCCGCTGGAGGAGGCCATGTGCCGGCGGATGTCCGTCCGGGAGTTCACCGACCAGCAGGTCTCCGAGGAACATCTCTCCACCATACTCTGGCACGCCTGCGGCCGGCGCAGCGACGGCAGCCGGACGTTCCCCGGGTTCGGCGAGCGCCATGCATGTGAGCTCTACGTGCTCCTCGAGGATGCAGCCTACCGGTACGATGCAGCGGACCATGCCCTGGACATGTACAAGGAGGGCGACTACCGCAGCAGCGTGGGATGGCAGTACATGGCACCCGTGGTCCTCTGCCTGGTCTGGAACACGACCCACGCGGGAGAACACGTCGCATCCGCCCAGCTCGGCGCCGCATTCCAGAACATCGCCTGGACGGCCACCGCCCTCGACCTGGGCACGGTGGTCACCGGCGAAGCGCCGTCGCCCATCAACACCGAGCTCGGCGTCCCCGCCACCGAGAAAGGCATGATCGTCATGCCCCTCGGCCATCCCGTCCACGGCTACGACTTCCGCCATCGCCCCTGGTGGCTGTCCCGCCAGCCCCGCCCCACGATTGGCGACATGTCGCTCACCACGGCGCTCCGGCAGCGAGACGAGACATCGACGCTGACCGGCATGCTCACCGGGCAGGAGCAGAGCCAGCTCACCTGGTCCTCCTACGGCATGTCCCTCTACATCGACCGAAGCCGGCAGGAAAAAAACCCGGTCGTCAGGCATCGCACCGTGCCCAGCGCCCACGGCTACTATCCCTTCGAGATATACGTCGCCACGGAAAATGGCATCTACCGGTATCATCCCAACCTGCTGGTCGAGTTCAACTGGTATATAACGCTGGCTCCCGTCGACATGCTGGGCATCCCCGTGGTAACCGGCATGCAGCGGATCGCCCGGGGCGACCATCGAGGGGACATCGCCGCCGCCTGCGACGAGGCAGTGGAAACAGCGCCGCTGTCGGTCATCACCGTGCTGAACGTGGACAGCACCCGGCCGGCATGGTACGACGACCTGTCCGGCAGCTTCATCCGCTACATCTGGCACATGGAGGCCGGGGCCGCCATGTACAACGTGCAGCTGGAGGCCACGGCCATGGAGCTCTCCTCGAACGTGTTCGCCGTCACCGATGACAGCGCCATTATGAACGCCATCGGCCTGTCCGGGGACTACGACCCCATGTACGTGGCCGCCGTGGGGGAATAGAGGGGCAATGGCCCGTAAAAAAGGGGCAGAATCCCATCTCGGTGCTCACCCGGACGCTGGGCGGAGACCTGCGCTGGCCCGCTTCCTGGTCTACGTCGGCTTCGTCGTGGCCGTCGTGCTGCTCTGGCTGTACGCATAGCGGGTTAGCCCGGTGCTGTGGTCATACCCGGTTGAGATATTTTTGCGGGATGGGGACGTATTCGCCGTCGTCCCAGCCTTCCTCGAATGTTTCCTCCTCGATGGTCCAGGTTGCGTTGTTCATCTGCTTGGTCGTGGTCACCCTGATGACGTGCAATGTCAGCGTCACCCTGTCGCCCGCCTGGTAGCTGCCCGTTATATCGCCCGCTATGTTGAACGTGTATCCCTTCATGGTCTCGAAGTCGATGGCGGTGTAGCCGCCGGACGCGTTGTAGGTGAGGCTGTACAGCGTGTCGTTGACGACGACCACGTCGCCCTCGTTCAGCGAGACGAGCAGGCTGGATATCTCCCTGGTGGCGTTGTCGTAGCTGTAGTCGTAGTCGGCTATCAGCTCGCCCATGGTCATCGTCGCCGCTTTGCCCTCGCCGACCCTCCGGATGATCTCACGGGGCACGGGAACAAACGTCTGGTTGTCCGCGTTCCATCCCTCTCGGAAGTATTCCTGCCTGAACGTCCAGGTGCCGCTGCTGAGCTGCTCCTCGTAGCTGATGGCGATGACGTGGAGCCTCATCTCGACGGTGTCCCCCGGTGCCAGCGTGCCCGTGACATCTCCCTTCACCGGGAAGCCCGTGTCCGGCAGCGAGGCAAATCCAATCTGCGTGTAGCCGGCTGCGGTCATATAGGTCATGTTGGTGATGGTGTCCCTGAGCAGCAGCACGTCCCCCGGGTCGAGCGACGCCAGCATGTCGGTCATCACCATGGTGTCGTTGTCCGAGGAGCGCACGTAGTCATCGGAAAACTCTCCCAGCGTCATGGTCGCCGTCGCCCCCTCGCTGTCCAGGCAGCCGGCGCCGCAGGCGACAAGCAGGATGCATCCCGCGGCCAGCACAATGGCTCTGTTCATGCATCGCAAACAGATGGTTTTATATATGCTTTGTACCAGGGCGGACGCACCACGGGCGGCTGGACACGAAAACAGGGCAAAACAAAAATAAAAAGGGAAAAGGAGACGGGCTACCGGGTCCAGATGCCGTTGACATGGGCGACGAGCAGCCCATTATCACGGCTTGCGCCGTCCACCACAACAGCTGTGCCGACCACTCCGTCCAGTTCGCTGCGGAGCGGTTCAAGCATGCCGTCACCGTCGATGTCGCTCCGAGACATGCTCCGCATGGGAAAGAGCAGCCGGACGCCGTCAACGAAAAAGCTGCCGTTGACCTCTTCCAGGACACCCTCAAGCTCGACGACGTTTGCCGCCCGCGGTGCCCGAAGCCAGATGCCGTTGACATGGCTCACGTACAAGGTGTCGTTGACGAGGAGCCCGTTGGCCGCCACGTCGATGCCGACCAGCCCCTGGAGTTCGTCCTGCACCGGCTCGTAGCTGCCGTCCTGGTCGTAGTCGCTGCGGGCCGGCGAGGCAAGGAAATGCTCGTCGCCCAGGTAGAGCACCGTGCAATCAATCATGTATGTCCCGGTCTCGTTGTCGTAGGACAGGACGCCGTCCAGCCGCGTGAGGTTCAGATAGTTCTCCGCCATCCGCTCGGCGTACTCCATCTGATGCCGATGTCGCTCCATAATCCTGTCCCGCACCCGGTCATGTACCCGGTCGCGTATCCGCTCCTGGAGCCACCGCCCGGGGCCTGCACCCCCACCGTTCTCTGCACCGTGTTCAGCGTCATCGCTGCCGCTGCCGGCGCCCATCATACCATATCCATCGGCGAGCTCGACGCCGATGACTCCCGCGGATACCAATCCCGCGCATCCAATCAGGCCGACGAGGGCCAGCGCGATATATTTTCGGTTCATAGTGGTTTCACCCGGGCGTCACACCACCCCGGCATAATATATTGATTTACCCAAAAGAGGCCCAAATCACCCCCAAATCGTTCCCTATTTCGCCCCTATTCCATGCTCAGGACGATGAGGATGACCAGCGCCATGGTCTCAAACACGTGCGGCAGGATGCTGAACGGCCCGAGGCCGAAGAAGGTGTAGCCGAACAGCGTGTGCAGCAATGGCAGCGACAGGAGCGACTGCACGAGCAGGACGCCGATGAAAAACATGAGCCCCAGCATAAAGCTCGACCCGGTGGCGGCATAGGCTTGCAGGTAGACTCCGAGCAACCCGACAAGCAGCATGACGTTCACCGTGATGATGATGCTGGCCGTGTAATACCGGAGGACAAACTCCGCCGGCAGCTCCCCGTCTTGCGGCGGCCGCCAGCCCCGGCGCTCCGCCCGTTCCTTGGCGAGGGACAGCGAGACCGTTGAGAGAACCATGCCCAGCACGATGCCGATGACGATGAGCAGGGCGACCAGGGCAAACGCTTTCGTGATATCTTTTTCCGCCATTCTTTCACCTCATTTCATTCATTGCTTTTGATGTTTTTCCCAATTTGTGCCCAAATCTTCTCAAATGTCTCCCCGTGCTCTTCGAGCAGCTCGGAGGGAAAATACATGGTGCCGTACCCGGAGCCCATGGTGGTGACCAGATTGTTTTTCTGCAGCACCCGGAGATGATGGCGCACCGTCTTGTAGTCAAGATGGAGCGCCTCGGAGAGCTCGTTGGCGTTCATGGGCCGTTCCCGCAGCTGAGAGATGATGCGGCCGCGGTTCAGCCCGCCGGAGCTCCCGGCCAGCAGCCACCAGAGCAACTTTTTCGCCGGCTTCAAGCACAACCAATATCTGCCATGCTCTTAAATCATTTGTTATATCATGCCGCAACGGAGAAAGAGCCGATGGTTACACCAGCACGTTGAACAGGTAGCCGAGCAGGAGGACCTGCGGGACGGTGACCACGGGGAGCCACAACGCCGCTTTTTTGCCGATGTTCTGCCAGATGAGCCCGATCTCGGTGTAATCGGTGGCCACGCCGGCCATCAGGAAGGTGAAGCTGTTGCCGAAGGCGCCGGTCTGCCGGAAAATCTCGAAGGCCAGCGGCGAGCTTCCCTCCGAGCAGACCTCTATAACCGTGGCGAAGAAGAGCGTGACCGCTAATCCGAGCAGCGTGGGCCCCATGTACGCGACGAACAGGTCATGGGGGATGTAGCCCCGGGCGAACGAGGCCATCACCATCCCCACGATGAGCCACCACATGACCATTTTGGTGAGCGACCAGGCGCCTGCCAGCGTGCCCTTCACCACCCCACCGATATTGTGCCCGGTGAAATCGAACGCGTTCCACCGCCGCCGCATGTCATCTAGAACAGAAAAATCGGTCAACACCGGGGTGTCCTCCCCGTGCTCACACCGCCCGCATTCCACCAGGCCCTGCCGCTCCAGCCCCTGATATATCAGGCCGGTCGTGGTGGCGATGACCAGCGCCGAGGCCACGATGTAGAGCGCGTTCAATCCGAAGAAGCCGAACAGCAGCACGGTTATCGGCAGGTTGGCCCAGGGCGAGGCGAGCAGAAACGCGATGACCGAGGACGTGCTGGCACCCTTCCGGTAGAGCTCGATGGCGATGGCCAGGATGCCGTGGGAGCAGGCGCTCATCAGGAAGCCGAACAGGATTGCATAGCCGACCGTCCTTTTTTGATGCCGCGACAGATATTTTTCGATGTAGGAGCGTGGCACAAAGCGGTCGATGACCCCGCCGATGAAAAAGCCCAGCAGGATGGCCCACCAGATGAGCTCCAGGTAGTCCATGAAGGCATCGTAGAACGGACGGAGCGGGTCATACAGGGAGCCGGCCAGGAGCAATCCCGCGGTTATCGCGGTGACGATGAACAATCGCTGCCGGTACCAGGGCACGCCACCCTCGACGGTGCAGCTCGGGCAGTGGGCCTGCTCCTCGGGGATGTCGTGCTGTTCCTCGTATTTGCGGATGCAGCGCTCGCAGCAGAAGTAATGGCCATGCGCCGGGATGGTGCCCTGCATCCCGCAGACGGGGTCCGTTTTATCCGCCGGGTCGTCCACGAGCATTCACGCAATGGCGGTATAAAAGCTGTTCGGCCGGCGGGGTTTTATACGCCCTCCCGTTCAAGACGTATGGCCTTTCGATACGACACGCTGGCGTCGCCGATTGGCACCATATACATCGTGTTCGACGAAATGGGCGTCCACCGGATATGCCTGTCCGGCGAGAGCTTCCGCCGGGACTTTGCGGGGCTGAAGCCGGCCTCGCAGCCCATCGCCCGCCAGCAGCTCAGGGACTACTTCCTGGGCACCCGCCGCACCTTTGAGATGCCCCTGCTCATCTACGGCAGCGACTTCCAGGCCAGCGTCTGGCGGACGCTCCGCGCCATCCCCTACGGCGAAACGCGCAGCTACGCGTGGGTCGCCAGGCAGCTCGGCAAGCCGGATGCCGCCCGGGCCGTGGGCAACGCCGTCGGCGACAATCCCGCGCCCATCGTGGTCCCCTGCCACCGGGTCATCAAAAGCGACGGCTCGCTGGGCGGCTACAGCGCCGACGTGGAAAAAAAGCGCTGGCTGCTGCAGCACGAGCGGGGAAAACATCTATAAGCCCCGCCGTCGTTATGAGGCGATGCTCCTCAACGTCTCCCCTGACTACCTGTACTGGACCGACCGGATGCAGCCCATCGCCGACCGGCATGCCCCCTATTTTATCGCGCTGCCGCCCTCCGGCATGGACCCGGGGGAGGCCCGGAAAAAGGTGGCCGGCGAGCTCACCGGCGACGAGCGGGTGGAGCGCATCGGCGAGCTGGAGACATATCAGTCGTTCTGGCATCACGGCGAACGGCGCCCGGCCTTCAAGGTGTATACCACGAAAAGCTACCACGTACCGGCGGTGAGCGATGACGTCTTCCGGCTGGGACTGTACAGCGCCGAGCACGACATCCCCTACCATGAGCGGGCGCTGACCGACCTGGCGGCCGAGGGCACCTGGGTGTTCGACGGCCAGGGCGAGGAGCAGACGCTGACGGTCACCGCCTACGACATCGAGATGACGGAATACGGGGACAAAAAACACGTGCCCATCGACATCATCGGTTACACGCAGTTCGACGTCTCATTCATATCGGAGAAAGACCTGGAAAGCGAGGATTTCACGTTCCGGTTTACCGCGTTCCCGGAGCAGCTTGACTCCAGGGTTGAACAACTCGTCGCGCACGACGAGGGCGAGGAGGTCGAGCAGCTGTTGCGGATATGCGACGTATTGCGGAACACGGACATCGTCACCGGGCACAACATCATCGGCTTCGACAACCTGCAGATATACGAGCGCATCATGCATCTCCTGCAGCACGGCTCGACGATATCCCCGGATGAGGCAAAGCGCTTCCGGGCTTTTCTTGACGGCTACGCCCGGCAGGACCGCTCCTACCATTTCGGGTCGCCCCAGCAGACCGCCATTTTTTATCCATCGAGCTTCGACACCTACCAGGCCGCCCGCAAGTTTTATTCGCTGGACAGCTACACGCTGGGCAGCGTGGCCTCCTTCCTGGACGTGGACATAGCCGACCGGGTGGAGCTCTCCCCCGAGGAGATGGCGCTCGACGAGCGGACATTGCTGTACAACCGGCAGGATGTCATGGAGCAGGCGGCCATCACCCTGTACCTGCTGCAGCAGGCCCTTCCCCTGTCGTTCACCACGGGGATGCCCTTCGAGCTGCTGCTGTCCTCCGGTGCAACCAAGATGTGGGACTACATGGCCATGATACGGGCGGCGCGGCACAAAAAACTGATGCCCGCTATCTGCCGGGCGCAGAGCGTGGCCGCCGGCATCCGCGACCTGGGCGCCACAAAGGAGGAGATAGCCGATGCCGCCCGGGAAAGCGAGCCTTCGAAGCAGGTATCGCGTGTGGCCAAGTACGGCGAGGAGATGCCCGACTGGGTGGAATACCCGTTTCTATTGCATGACCCGGAGAGCGACGGCACGGGCTACCATTTTCCCGGCGGGATGACCATCAAGCCCAATCGGGACGCCGACTCCGACTACGTGCCCTGGTACCACGTCGTCGTGGCAGACGTGGGCGCCATGTACCCGACCATCCTGAAGGCGGTGAACGCCGGCGCCGACACGGTCCGCCTGGCCCGCGAGGACGAGGCGGCAGACGATTGGGTGTGGCTCAAGGAGCTCCCGGAGGCGTTCCACGACCTCGGCTTCGCCATACGGCCGGCGGAGGAGGAGTACACCGACAAGGGATACATGGTCGGCGTCGTCATCGACCGGCAGCCCGGCCTGGTCAACCTGGCCATGACCGGCATCCTCAACTTCATCGGCAAGATCAAGCGGGACATGAAGCGCGCGTCAGGGGAAGAACAGCGCCGCCTGAAGATGATGTACCAGTCGCTGAAGGGCGCCCGCAACGCCGGCACCCATGGCATCCTGTCGGCGCCGCGGGTGAGCTGCCGGCAGTTCAACCTGTGGGGTGCGGCCCTGATAACCACCAAGGGCCAGTACATCCTGAACGACACGCTCAACATTCTCAACGACCGCGGGGCCAGGGTGGTCTACGGGGACACCGACGGCATCTACATCGGCTGCTCCCGCTCCGCCTCACCGGAGCTGGCGGCGGCGCTCGACGTGCCCGCCCCGGAGGAAAACTGGATTATCCCTCCCCGTGAGGCGTTGAACGCCATCGGCTTCTGCAACCGGAAATGGCGCGACGAGCTCAAATATGAGGAGTTCGAGCTGGAGCCTGAGGAGCACGAGGCCATGATCTTCGTCAAGCACAAAAACTATCTCATCTTCGACGTCCAGGACGGCACGCTGCGCCTGACCACCAAGGGGAACAACTTCAAGGGCAGCGACAAGCCCAACATCGCCCGCATCGTCCTCGCGGACATCATGGCCGACGTCCTCCGGGAAAACGCCAGCTGGACCAGCGAGGACGAAGCCCGCCGGAACATCAAGACCTCCATCAAAAAACAGACCCACGACCACGTGGAGGCGCTGGACATCGAAAGCTTCGACCTCGACGCCTTCACCCTGGTGCAGTCGGTGCAGCCCCCCGGCCGGTACAAGCCCAACCCGGACGGCTCCATGTCCGTCTACGGGGAGCGAGCCCACGCGCTGCAGAAGCTGGTGGGATCCATCACCGCCCGCCAGAAGTTCAAGTTCGTGGTCACCAAGAAATCGCTGCCGGGCATCAAAAACCCGACCAAGAGCTCCGTCAAGCCCATCCATTACATGTACCCGTTGAAGCTGCTGGACAGCCGCCGGCAGATAGACATGGACTGGTACACCGACATGATAAAAAGCTACGTCCGCGGCGCCTTCGGCCTCCGCGACCTCGACCTCAAAGAACAGTACGGCCTCGACGCCTGGATGTAGCCCCATGCAGGGAAACAGACGAACGATAGATGGCCCCTACATCATGAACATGGTGAGTTTAGACATTTCTAACCAC
>JAWOAW010000051.1:0-13921 GCA_046498345.1 Thermoplasmatota archaeon | reverse complement strand
GAGGAACAGCAGCCAGAGCGGAATGTCCACCCCCAGAACATGTATGGCCATGTCACGATAATGACATGTTTCTATAAAAACGTTGCTATTTTTCGAGCGGGCGGGCGCCCCGCCGGTCGATGTCGCACACCCAGACGTCGCCGTAGCGGGAGAGCGTGTCGACGAGCGCAGCGGTATCCCCCATCGCAAACACCGCGTTGCCCAGCATGCACATCGCCGCCCTGCCATGGGGCTCGACAGCTGCAAGCACCCGTCCTACTTCTGCGGGCAGCAGCCCCGTTTCCCGGGCAAAGCGCCGGGAGAGCGCGAACAGCCGCTCGAGCGACGGCTCGGCCAGCAGCTTTTCCATGCAGCGGCGGCCCACGCGGGTTATCATAGCTGCCCGTTCGGCGTCATGGAGCACCCAGGAGGTCTCCATCGGCGGGCCAACCGTGGCCACGACCACCTGGTCTCCACCCCCGATATGACGGATGGCTCCAGCTGCACCGGGTGTCTCCCGTATCTCGATGCCTCCGAGCGCTGCCGGGACGACGTCGCCGAGACCGGTCGCATGCCGTACCTCTGCGACATGGGCGGCTCGTACCGCCATCTCGCGGGGCAGTCCGCATAGTTCGGCCACTGCGATGGCCGCGGCCAGGGTGCCGGCGGCGCTCATCCCGAATCCCTGGGACTGCGGCAGCTGGAGGGTTATCTCTGCCGCTATATGTCGGTCGGTGAGCCGCTGGATGGCGTCTCTCGTGACGGGGCCGCCCGGCACGCCGTCCACCGATACCGTCGTTTTTGCGTTCTGGCGTTCAACGGTTGCCATGGCGCCGCGGGAGAGACATATTCCGGCGCCGCGGGAGCCCGCCAGCATGGGGTCGTCTGCGGGGCATATCTCGAAAAAGCCGGTGACGTGGCCGGGTGCAAAGGCGGTGACGGTCATGCTACGTGGTCGAGCAGCCGTTCTGCCACCGCCTGCTTGTCTCCCTCGACCGCCGTTGCCGTATGTGAACGGTCAATGACCCAGGCTTTCATCTGGTCGCTGCCCAGCGACGCCGTGGTGTTGGCCACCGCATAGTCGAAGTCGTCCTGCTGCAGCCGCTGCCGCGCCCGCTCGACGGCCTGCTCCTCAGAGGTGTCGAGCTTGAATGCCACGGCCGTGTCGGCGATGTCCCGGAGATATGGGTTGACGCGTTCCGCCGGCGTGAGATGGAGGTCGATGGCGCTGCCTGAGGAAAGCTTGCCCTCGTGCCGGTCGGGAACGAAATCGGAGATGGCGGCGCAGTTTATGATGACGTCGGCATGGTCGGCGTGCTCGGCGAGTTCGATGATGTCCCGATGCGATGTGAACCGCTTCGATGGAATGTAGCCGGGCACCTCGATGCCGCTGTGCCAGAGCTCCACGACGGCGCCCCGGATGAAGGCGGCCTGGGCGAGCGCCCGGGCCATTTTCCCACTGGAGCGGTTGCTGAGCACGCGCACCTCGTCGACGGGCTCGGCGGTGGCGCCGCCCACCACGATGACCCGTCTGCCGTCCAGGTCGTGCGGGCCCAGCTTTTGGAGCACGTGGGCGACGATGTCGTCAACGCCGGCGATTTTGGCCGTGCCCTCCTCCCGGCGCGGGCCGACAATGGATACCCGGTGCTCTCTGAGTCGCTCCAGGTTGTCCATGACAAACCGGTTGTCGTACATCGAGGCGTGCATGGCCGGCACCAGCATGACGGGTACGTCTGAGCCCAGGGCGGTGGTGGCATACGTGGTCACCGGGGTGTCGTCGATGGCCAGCGCTATCTTGGAGAGCGTGTTGGCCGTACAGGGAGCCACGAGCACCATGTCGGCGTTGTCGGGCCGGGCACCGCAGTGTTCGACGTGCTCGACCGCCCCGGTGAGCTTCGTGATGGGCGGGATGCCGGTGGCGAATTCGAGTGCATAGGGATGGAGTATCTCCCGGGCGGCCGGGGTCATGACCGGTATCACCGCTGCCCCATGGCGGATGAGCTGCCGGGCCAGCCGCACGGTTTCCACGGCGGCGATGCTGCCGGTCACCCCGAGCACGATGGTTTTTTTGTCGAGGCGGCGGGACAGCGTGCCGCGGATGTCGTCACATGGATGGGTCATGGTCCTCCCGGAGCTTGTATTTCTGTACTTTGCCGCTGGCGGTCATGGGAAACGAGTCCACGAAGGCCACGATGGCGGGCACCTTGAAGTTGGCCATCCGCTCGCCGAGAAACGCCTTGACCTCCCGCTCGGAGAGATCGCCGTCGGGGACGATATAGGCTTTGACCACCTCGCCCAGCCGGTCGTCGGGCACGCCGACCACGGCGGCGTTTTTGATCCGGGGATGCGTGAAGAGCACTTCTTCTATCTCCCGGGGATAGACGTTGAACCCGCCGACCACCACCATGTCCTTTTTCCGCCCGGTGATGGACAGGTAGCCGTCGCTGTCGATGACGCCGAGGTCGCCGCTGTAATACCAGCCGCCGTCGTCGACGGCCTCCGCGGTGGCCTCCGGCATATTGTAGTAGCCCTGCATCACGTTGCCCCGGATGGCGATTTCTCCCACCTCGCCCGGAGGCAGCGGCCGCCGGCGATCGTCGACCACCCTGACCTCGACGCCGGGCAGCGGCAGCCCGACGGTCTCCGCCCGCTTCCGGTCGTCGTCGCCATATCGGGTCAGCGAGATAAGCGGCGAGGTCTCCGTGATGCCGTAGCCGATGCAGACGTCGCAGTCCATCTCCCGGCGGACGCCCTTGACCACCTCGATGGGGCAGGGCGCACCGCCCATCATGCCGCTGCGCAGGCCGAGCGCATATTCGCCGTCCCGGTAGGCTTCGAGCTCCATCATGAACATGGCGGGGACGCCGAAGTTCATGGTGCACCGGTGCTGCTCCATGAGCTGGAGGGCGTGCTCCGCGTCGAAGACGTCCTGGAGGACGATGCTCGCCCCGAAGATCAGCGGTGTCAGGCAGCCCAGCACCAGCCCGAAGGAATGAAACAGGGGCAATGGCACGAAGTAGCGGTCAGCCGGGGTTGTCTCCATCACCTCGCCGGTGACCCGGGCGTTGTCGCACACGTTGGCATGGCTCAGCATCACGCCCTTGGGTTTCCCCGTGGTCCCCGAGGTATACAGTATCTGGGAGATGTCGCCGTCGGATACGTCGGGCAGCTCCGCGTCCCGGCCGGCGGACAGAAACGCCTCGTATGCCATCGAGGAAACCCCGACGTCTGCGTCGTCGTTGACCACGACGGCGTGCTCCAGGTGTTCCAGCGACGGGGCAATCTCCCGGAGCATCTCGTCGTACCGCATCTTGAGAAACCGGGGCACCATGACGATGGCCTTCGCCTCAGAATCGGAGAGAATGTAGCGCGCCTCGTGCGTCCGATAGCGGGTGTTCATGGGCACCATGACCGCACCCGCCATGGCAATACCAAAGTACACGGGCAAAAACTCGAGGTTGTTCGGCATCCACACCGCCACATGGTCGCCCTTCTCGATGTCCAGGGAGCGAAGCGATGTCGCGATACGGGCGGCCCAGTCGGCCAGCTCCCGATAGCTCAGCGTGTCGTCATCGAAGACAACCGCGGGGGCGTCTCCCTGCCTGCCGGCGCTTTTTGTCAGCACATCAGCCAGTGTCATAGGGCTACATCGCCGACGGCTTTTTACTTTTATGGGCACAGAGAGGTGACCGTGTAGCTGACCCGTTCGACCGACGAGCCGTTGAACTCCTGGATGGCGGCCAGCGCCTCCTCGATAGAGGTGCTCCAGCCCAGGATGGCGACGTCGAGACCACGCTGCGCTGCCTCCAGGGCTGCATGGTGGGGCGCCAGCTCGATGTCGTATGACCGCCCTGCCTTGTGCAGAGCTGCCCTGGCGACCACGTCGGCGACGGCGATGCGATCCGGGGCTGCAGCGTCGAGAGCTGCTGCGAGGTCGTCGATGTTGAGCGCGCGGGTGCCGCCGTCCCGTGGGCCGGGGAGCTCGTAGAGGTGGATGGTGCCGAGCTCGTACTGCATGATGCCCTCCATGTCGTCGATGGCGACGTCTTCGCCGGGGGCGGCGGCGCGGCGGGCCGTTCCTTTCGATGATGACTCCCGGCCGCTGTAGGCGGTCAGGACGCCGTCTTCCATGAACAGGCCCAGCGGGTCTCCTCTGGCGATTGTGTTGCCGGCGAGAGCCGTGTCGCTTTCCACGATGTTGAGCTTTGCCAGGGTGTCGTCCAGGAACTGTTTGAGGTCGAGCAGGTGCCGGTGCATGAACTGGATGCCCTGGACGGTGGCCTTGTATTCGCCGTCGACGACGCGGACGAGGTCGTCGTCCCGCATTTTTTTGGTGTAGTCGGAGACGGCCTGCCGGGTGATGCCGATCTGGTCGGCGATGGATGCCAGTCGGGAATGGCGGCCGGTGGCGATTTCTAGGAGGATGAGCACCCGGGTGGACAGGGCTTTTTCTCGAAGGATGTCCATCGGGGGTTTCAACGGCTGAGCGCTCTTAAATGTTTCCGGCCCACAAACCTTAAATAACAAATTTACTTTACGTTTGTAAAAAAAAGTTTACGGTGATTGTGTGGATATGAGAAAAAACGTGCTCGCCGCAGGCGTCATACTGCTCGTCGCCCTGGCCGTCATCGTGGGCATCTACGCCTTGCAGGACGACACAGCAAACGTCGAAGCCGGGCAGGTAACAGCCACCCTGACCATCGCCTACGGGAACGCACGGGACAACGCAACGGTCACCTATGACAACCTGACGGTGCCAGGAGAAAACGCCACCGTCTACGGCCTGACCATGGCCGCCGCGCAGACGGGCGACTTCAACGTGGACAGCACCTACTACGGCCAGTACGACAGCCGGCTCGTCGACGGCGTCGACGGCGTCGCCAACGGCCAGAACGACAGCTACTGGCAGTACACGGTCAACGGCAACGCGGGAAACGTCGGCGCCGACAGACATCCCATCGAGGACGGCGACCACGTCACCTGGACGTTTACAGAGTCACAGTTTGGAGGATAACATTTAATATGCATACAGAATTCACTTCCATGGAGGAACCATGATGCACGACACACAGAAAAAAATACTCATAGCCGGCCTGCTCGTCGCCGCCGGCGTCATCGGCCGCATCCTGCTCAGCCAGATGCTGCCCCACGCACCACACGCCACCATGACCCTCAACGGGATCACCCAGCCCGTGTTCATGCTCGACATGTTCTTCGTCGTCGGAGCCATCGCGCTGTTCAGCGGCATCCTGCTCGGCGGCATGTACAGCATCGCCGTCCCCCTGGCGGTCATGGCCATCACCGACCTCTACCATGGCAACACCTCGATATTCCTGTTCACCTGGACGGGCTTCGCGTTCATCGGCCTGCTCGGCGCCACGGCCCGGCGGCACGGGCTGACCCGCTCGCCGCTGGGCATCGCCGGCCTGGGCATAGGCGGCGTGCTGCTCTACGACGCCTGGACCAACCTGGGCTGCTGGCTCGGCTGGTATCCCCACGGCATGGCCGGCCTGGCCACCTGCTACACCATGGCCCTGCCGTTCACCCTGTGGCATCTCCTGTCCACCACGATGGCCGTAGCTGCACTCTCGATACCGCTGCTGTGGTATACATCTGAGAAAAACAGGACGATGGAACGCTCGTACAGTCCGGCCGGCCGCTACGCCGTCATGGGCGCCTGCGCGGTCATGGCCGCTGCATCGTTCGCGCTGCTGCCATAACAGGGCTGCGCTGTTGTCGGCCGGGCAGGCCTCACTTCTCCTTGCTTTTGCTCTCGAAAAACCGGAGGAGCTCGACCGGGATGGGAAGCACGATGGTCGTCGTGTTTTTCTCCTCGGCCATATCCGACGCGGTCTGCAGGAAGCGCAGCTGGAGCCCCCCCTCCTCATGGGATATCACGCGGGCGGCCTCCGCCAGCTTTTCCGACGCCTGAAGCTCGCCCTCAGCCGCGATGATGCGGGCCCGGCGGGCGCGCTCCGACTCCGCCGCCTTGGCCATGGCCCGCTGCATGGACTCCGGTATCTCGACGTCTTTTATCTCCACGGCGGTGACCTTGACCCCCCATTCGTCGGTTGCCTCGTCCAGGATGCTCTGCAGGCGCTGGTTTATCCGGTCGCGCTCCTTGAGAATCGCGTCGAGCTCCGCCTGACCGATGATGCTCCGCAGCGTGGTCTGCGCCATCTGCTGGGTGCCCTGCATGTAGTTCTGGATGCGCACCACGGCATCCTCGGGGTTCATCACCCGGAAATACACGACGGCGTTGACCCTCACCGGGACGTTGTCCGACGTGATGGCCTCCTGCGCCGGGACGTCGAGCACGTGCTCCCGGAGGTCCACCTTGATCATGTTGTCAAAAATCGGGATGATGAAAAAGATACCGGGGCCCTTGGCGCCCAGCAGCCGGCCGAGACGGAAAATCACGCCGCGCTCGTATTCCCTGACGATCTTGATGGCCGACGCCAGGATGACGATGACAACCAGGACCAGCAGCGCCAGGACGGGAAGCGGGATAATCATAGTGATACATGGATAAAAGTGTATTTAAACGTTGGCTCATGCCTCCAGGTCTATGACCCTGCCGACGCCGCCTTCGATGCAGCGCCGGGGAAAGCGCTCCCGTATCTCGTCGACGTGCCTCGTGCAGTGCGTGGGGCAGACCAGCATCATGTCGTCGAGCAGCCCGTAACGGTCGAAGCCGTGCAGCCCGCCGATGACACCCACAACGGGGCCGTGCTCCCCAGCCGCCTGCAGGATGACATCGACGCCGGGATGGGAGCAGCCAGCCAGGACGATGCAGCCCTGCCTGCCCTGCAATACCAGCGACTGCTCGTCGACCGGCGACCCCGGCAGCCGGCCGGTGCTGTACACGCCGTCGGCGATACGGCAGGGCCCGTCAACGACGATGTGCCCCGCATACGATGAAGGATATTCCAGCCGATACACGGGGACATCCGGGTTACGTTCAAGCAGCACGGGCAGCCCGCCTGCATGATCCCAGTGCTCATGCGAGATAACGATGGTATCGATGGTTTCCGGCTGCACATCGAGCACGGCCATGTTGTGCAACAACACCTGATCGTCCCCGCCCGTATCAAAGAGAATACGCCGCCTTCCAGTTTCCACGAGACAGGAAAAACCCCACCGCGACGCCAGGCCCTCGCTGCCCAGATACACCGTGTTGTCGTACACGATGGTGAGCCGCATGCGGGTCACTCGACGCCGGCCCGCCGGAGGATACGCCGGGCTCGTTTTTCCACCGGCAGATCGATCATCTTGCCGTGGAGCGACGCGCTCCCCAGTCCCTTCCGCCGGGCCTCCTCGACGGCGGCGATGATCTCCCGGGCCTCCTCCACCTCGGCATCGTCGGGGGTAAAACAGTCATGGATGACCGGCACCTGACCGGGATGAATGGCGCCCTTCCCATCGAACCCCATCTCGATGACGGCCATGGTCTCCTCCCGCAGGCCCTCCACGTCGTTGACATCGGCGTAGACGGTGTCCAGCGGCTGCACGCCATGGGAGCGGGCGGCCACCACCAGCCGGCTGCGGGGATACAGCAGCGCGTTCCACGCCCGCCTGCCGCACACGTCGGCGGAAAAATCCTCGGCGCCGAAGGCCAGCGCCACCACGGCGTCGCTGGCCCCGGCGATGGCCTCCACGTTCCGAATGCCCGTGGCGGTCTCCACGATGGGCATAATCGCCGCATCCAGGCCCTCCTCCTCCAGCATGTTCTCCAGGATAACCACGTCCTCGGCATCCTCGGCCTTCGGCAGACAGATGCCATGCGGGCTCCCATATTTGACGACGGAGATGTCCTCCTTCGCCGTCGATTTGTTGATGCGCACCCAGAGCTCCGCCCCGCCAAAGTCAAGCTGCTGCAGCGCGTTCTTGACCAGATAGCGGGCGTCAAGCTTGTGGTCAACGGCGACGGAGTCCTCCAGGTCCAGGACCAGGCAGTCGGCGCCATACATGCCGGCCTTGTTCAACATCCTGGGATTGTTACCCGGCACGTACATCCGGCTCCGCCGCAGCTCCCGCACCGGCGTCGAACGCTCAGCCATCTTATCGGACAGCTGCTCCATGCCCGCGCGATGCAGGGCAGCCTCCAGCCGCGCCGTGACCACGTAGTCGTAGCAACCCCGCTCCTGCACCGTCACCATCGCATCATTATCCAGCTCGTCGAGGCGGCGCTGTATCAGCGATTTGATGTGGTCGCCGAACATGCCCGCATACTTGCTCTCTATCTCGACGCCAGAGCCCTCCTGCACCATGACATGGCAGTCGCGCTTGTTCTCAGTGCCGGCAGCCCCGTCATTCCGTATCATCGGTTCCCCTTCGCGATGTGGAAGTCGATGAAATCGCAGTGGTGGACCACCACGGCCTCGGGGATGCGCTCCACATACTCGCCTTCCTTGGAATGCGCGGCAATGATGCTCACGATGCTGTCGGGCAGGCCGACCTCGCTGGCCAGGGCGGCGCCACTCACCGGATGACGGATGATGTGGCCCATCCCGGATTTTTGCACCTGGCCGTCGACGCGCTCGTATTCCAGGAGCTTGCCCACATCGTGCAGCAGCGCCCCGGCAATCAAAATGTCCATGTCCAGGTCGTCGCGCTCCTTCCCGACGGCGGCGGCCATCGCGGTGACCCGGTTGACGTGGCCGGTGAACTCGCCCGCGTCGGGCAAAAGCAGCGTGAACGGGATACCTTCGAGGCTGTCCCAGCCGCCGCGCTCCATGGCCAGCTGCCAGCATGCGGCGACCTGATCTCGCAGTTTTTCATCTTTTATGTCTCCGAGCAACGGAAAGACGTTTTCCATCGATGTCATTGGCCATCAAAATGCCCTGAAAATATTAAAAAGTATTGGCTCGGGATACGGCCTGCCGTCCCCCTCCGGAGATGGCTTTCACGGTTCTATCGTCCGGATGGTCTCCCATTCGGTGTAGGGAACGAGCTGGACGCGGTCCGGTCTCCCGGCTTTTTTGTGGACATATGCCATCCGCTGTTCCACGGATACCACGACGTCGTGATGATGTGCCCAGTTTGTGGCGACGCGGACGGGCACCTTCGAGGTTACGTAGTGCGGGCTGCCCTCGTAGGGGTTTCTATGTGTCTCACCGCATACGTCGCATGGTTCGTCGAACGATGCAAACGAGGCGTCGCCGGTTCGCGCCCGATACACTGCTCGCTCCGTCCATCCTCGCTTTTCGAGCAGTCTCGGCCGTTCTCGCGACGTGGAAGAGGATACCGGGCTTGTGCTGACCATGCTACCTCCGGCCTACAACCTGTCGGGCGTATATAACGATTGGTTCGCCATCCCGGAGTTCGCGATGCAAACAAACCATTAAATGACGGCTGCCCGATATGCCCTATGGGAGCATACAATGCCATTTGAAACCGTGAACCCTGCAACGGGGGACCCCGTAGAGACCTATGAAACGATGGCCGAGGACGAGGTGTTCGACATCGCCAGGAACGTGCATCGGGCCTTCCTGGAATGGCGCCGGCTGAGCGTCGAGGATCGGGTGCCATATGTGCGGCGGCTCGCCGACATGCTCCGGAGCAACAGGCAGGCGTATGCGGAGCTGATGACCCGGGAGATGGGCAAGCCCCTGCGGGAGTCGCTGGCCGAGGTAGAAAAATGCGCCTGGATGGCCGAGGTCTACGCGGACAACGCCCCGGCGTGGCTGGCCGACGAACCAGTCGAGGCCGATGGTCTTGAGCACCGCGTTGTCTTCCAGCCATTGGGCGTCATCCTGGCCGTTATGCCCTGGAACTTTCCCTTCTGGCAGGCCCTCCGCTGCGGCATCCCGGCGCTCCTGGCGGGCAACACGGTGCTGCTGAAGCATGCCAGCGTCTGCACGGGCAGCGGGCTCGCCGTCGAGGCAGCGCTGAGGGAGGCCGGGTTTCCCGGGAATGGCTTCCGGACGGTTATCGCCGGGCATGACACCGTCGAGCGGCTGATTGCCTCCGACCTGGTGCAGGGTGTCTCGCTGACGGGGAGCGTCGAGGTAGGCCGAGCAGTTGCAGCGACGGCGGGGCGGCATCTCAAGAAAATGGTGCTGGAGCTGGGGGGCTCCGATCCGTTCATCGTCCTGGACGACGTCGACGTTGACTTTGTTGCGGAGCAGGCAACTCGGGGCCGGATGCTCAATACGGGGCAGAGCTGCATCGCCGCGAAGCGCTTCATCGTCCACGAAGACGTGGCGGGGGCGTTCACCGAACGGCTCGCCGAGCACATGGAGCGGCTCAGGGTGGGCGACCCACTGGACATGGCGACCGAGGTCGGCCCGTTGGTGGACGAATCGGCGGTCCACGAGATGGAGGGTTTTGTCGGGGATGCCGTTGAGAAGGGAGCAACGGTCGTCACCGGCGGCCGGCGGCTTGACCGCCCTGGCTTTTTCTTCCAGCCGACGGTGCTGGCCGATGTCACCCGGGACATGCGCGTCGCCACGGAGGAGGTCTTCGGGCCCGTCGCACCGATATTGACCGTGTCCGACGAGAATGAGGCCGTAGCGCTGGCCAACGACACCCGGTTCGGCCTGGGCGGCAGCGTGTGGACCGCCGACGAGGAGCGAGGCATGGCGATAGCACGGCGGATTGAGGCCGGCTGCGTGTTCGTCAACCATGTCACCAAGTCGGACCCCCGGCTTCCCTTCGGCGGGGTCAAGCAGAGCGGCATCGGCCGGGAGCTCGCCCGGTACGGGCTGCACGAGTTCGTGAACGTCAAAACGCTGAATCGCTACGGGCACGGCTGAACATGGACGTCGCCGTCGTCGGCGGAGGCTTCTGCGGGGCGCTGGTCGCCAGAAAGCTGCAGCGGCAGCCGGATGTAGCGGTGACATTGGTGGACCGGACGCCGTTTTTCGAGTACACGCCGGGCGTCCACCGGCTGGTCTGCGCTCCGAATAAAAATCTCATCCTGTCGGTGCCCTACCAGCGGTTTCTGCCCCGGGCCCGCGTCGTCGTTGGCGACGTCGTCCACCTGACCCCGGACATGGTTGAAACCGAGCGTGAGCGGGTATCGTTTGACCGGGCGGTGGTGGCCACCGGCGTCATATATCCCGTGCTGCTCGACGCCAGTCGGGATGTGTACACGCTCACGTCTGTGGCGGAGGCGCTGACGCTGGCCGCCGCGCTGCGGGACGCCGGCCGGGTGCTGGTCGTGGGCGGCGGGCTGATCGGGGTGGAGCTGGCCGCCGAACTCGTGGAAAAAATGCCACATCCGCATGTAACGGTGGTACACTCGCATGACCGGCTGCTGGAGCGCAATCCGCCGTCGGCCTCCCGGCATGCCCAACGGTTCCTCGAGCGACATGGCGCCCATGTGGTACTGGGTGAAAAGGTGGTCGACCGCCATGGCAACCTGTTTGTCACCGACGGCGGCTGGAGGATATCCGCGGACGTGGCGGTCTGGTGCACGGGCATCCGCCACAACCCCGATTTTCTTGGCGGGCTGGACGAGGTGCTCGACGAACGCAACGCCGTCAGAGTGAACGATTTTTTGCAGCTGCCCGGGTATCCGCACATCTACGCCGGCGGCGACGTCACCAACATCAGGGAGGAAAAAACGGCGCAGAACGCCGAGCGCCACGCCCGGGTCATCGCGAAAAACATCATCCAGAATAATGAGCCGAAGATCGTCTACCGGCCGCGGTCGACGCCCATGGTCATCAGCCTGGGCAGCCGGCGCGGCATCCTGTCATGGCACGGCAGGAGCATGGACGGACGGCTGCCCGGGCTGCTGAAAAAGCTCGTGCGATGGTGGACCATGCGCGGCTCCCGCTAGCCGGGCTACTCGAACGAGGCGATGATGTCGCGGCGGCGCTGCTCGTCCTGGTATTTGCCGCTGTCGTGGAGGTAGTCGCTGATGACGTCGTACTCTATGTCTGTGAACGCATCGCGGAGCCAGTCGATGCCCCGGCTCTGGAACGGTATCAACGCATGCAGCCTGATGTCATGTTGGGCGGCGACGTCGCCGGCGCCCTGCTCCCGGTCGACGAGCACCGCCACGTCCCGGCAGGTGACGTCCACGCTGCGGCGGTCGGCTTCCATGGCCAGCTGCTCAAGAGCGACCAGCTTGCTGTCAAACCTCGTGACCAGGTCATCGAGTGCGACCACGCGGTCGCCGTCCCGCATGGCCCCCTCGACCAGGGAATGCTGCCCATACTGCGAGGCTGCCTCGCGGAGCGCCTCCAGGGATTTTACGCCCTGCAGCTTGCGGGTGTAGAGCATGGGGACGCCGTGCTGCACCGCCACCGCAGAGGCAAGCGGGATGCCGGCCATGGCGATGCCCATGACGCTGTCCACGTCGCATCGCTCCAGTATCATCTCACCCAGTCGTTCGCCGGCCGCCATGAACAGCCGGGGGTGGCCGGGGAGCGCCCGGAGGTTGATGTAGAAGGGGCTCCAGAGGCCGGATACCAGCGTCCAGCCCTCGGGGCGGTCTCGATGCCAGGTTTTGATGAGCCCGTGTTCATACAGCCCGGCCATGATGTCCTCCGCTTCCATGCTATCACTCAAACGCCAGTGCCTCCCCGGCAAGCCGTCGGGCCGCCGAGGCGGGGTCGTCGCTTTTGTAGATGGCTGAGCCCACGATGGCGTATTTCGCCGCATCGCCCAGCTGCTCGAACGCCTTGCTGATGGAGCCGCCCTGCCTGCCGATGCCGGGCATGCAGAACGCCGGCTGGTCCATGAGGCCGGTGAGCAACTCGTGGTAGCGGCGCAGCGCCGCTGGTCGGTTGCCGGGCACGATGAAAAAGGTGACGTCGTGCTCGGCGGCCAGCCGGTACATCTCCGGCGGGGCGTCGCTGCGGAGGTAGCCCTGCTCGCTGGCAAGGTAGCCGGGATGGGTCATTTCGCCGCCGACCATGGGTTCCATGCCATGCTGGATGACGGCCTGGATGAACGCTTTTTCGGTTTCGGGGCCGGCCTGCGGGAACAGGATGACGCTGTCCACGCCCCCCTGGCTGCATACCCGTGCGAAGGGCTCGCCCATCTGCGGGATGTCCGTGGCCGCCTTCTGATGGTCGTATATGACGGGGAGGTCGCAGTGCTCCGCAACGGTGTCGGTCAATGGCTGGAGCCCGTAGGCCAGGCCCAGGGTGGCGCCGGTCTTGTAGCCGACGACGCCGTCGACGTGGCAGGTTTCCATGACAAGGGTTTCAAAGGCATCGAGGGTGTCGACGTCGCAGGCGACGATGACCCCGTGATTTGTTTCAAACAGCATCAAACTGTATGCCCCTGTTTGTTTTAAGGGTTTTTCCCGCCAGGATGTGCTCCCTGGCTGCTGCAACCACTCGGTTGACATGGGTGAGATTGTGTATGGTGGCCAGGCGGGCTCCCAGGGGATCTTTCTCCCGGAACAGGTGGTTGAGGTAGTCCAGGGTGAAATGCCGGCAGGTGTAGCAGCCGCAGGTTTCGTCTATCACGCTGCCGGCGGTCTTCGCCCGCCCCAAGTTGACCTTGCCCCCGGGGATGAAAATGGTGCCGTGGCGGGCGTTCCGCGTGGGATAGGCGCTGTCGAAGATGTCGACACCGGCTGCGACGGCGCGCCAGATGTCCCCCGGCGAGCCGACGCCCATGAGATGCCGCGGCCTGCTGTCGGGCAAATGCGGCAGGGTTGCCTCGACCATCCGGTGCATTGTTTCCTTGGGCTCGCCGATGCAGAGGCCGCCGATGGCGTAGCCGTCGAAGTCCATGCCGGCGACGGCCCGGGCGCAGCGAACCCGCTCCGCCTCGATGGCCTTTCGTCGACCACCACCGAAATCTTGATCTCGGAGGTCGAGATCATCCGGATGTTGATCGATTCGCGCGCCAGGGCCTTGAACATACGGCTGGCGATACCCGCGTGTGTCGCCGCGCTGGCCGCCCGGGGCGTCCGGACGGTGGCCGTCCTGTCCGACGCCGGCGTGTCGGCCGTGGCGCGCGCCGAAGCCCGGGC
>JAWOAW010000105.1:0-3621 GCA_046498345.1 Thermoplasmatota archaeon | reverse complement strand
TCGTCGACGAGGGAGAGCACGCCGGCGTCGGTGGCAAACCGGACGTTGACGTCGGCGGAGGAGAGCTCCCCGGCCAGCCGTCTGCCCTCAAAGTTGGGGCGCCCCTCCCCGCAGATAGCCTGGACGTTTTTGCCCGCGCTGTCCCGGAGGATATGCATGACCGTTGAGCTCCGGCTGTAGGTGAGCACCGTGGCATCCTGCTCGATGAGCGACATGCCATGGTATACGACGTCGTCGCCGGCCTGCTCCATCTCCCGGTAGCGAGATGCCGCCGCCTCGCCGTGGAGAAACGCCAGGTTGGCCATGGTCCACAGGGACGCCATCGAGGGATAGGTGGCGAGCACGTCCCGGCAGGTTTCATACAGGGCGCCTTCTTCCAGCGCTTTGAGAAATCGGGCGGCAAGGTCGCTGCCGATCTCGGCTGCCCCGGAAAGCCTGTCACGCTCCATGGATGTACATGTCTCCATTGTTCATAAAATGTTCCCGGGAGGACAAGGTTTATATCTCGTCGTTCGATAATCCATCATGGTCAAGTACAGCACCATATCGGTTCCGAAGACGCTTCACAAGGAGATACGGAGAACCGTGGTTGAGGATCCCCGCATCGGCTATTCAAGCGTGGCGGAGTTCTCCAAGGAGGCCATCAAGCTCAGAATGGACGAACTCCGGATGGAGCTCCGGGAGCAGCAGGCCAACCGGGACGACATCAGGCGCCTCGTCAACGAAATCAAGGGCATCATCGAAACCCGGTCGAAAGCAGACTAGTTTTTTATTCCAGCGCATCCGGGTTTACACAGTAGCGCGGCATGTCTCCCCGTAGACCGGCCAGCAGGTTTTGTGCAGCAATGACGGCCATCTCCGTCCGCGTCTCCTTTGAGGCGGAGCCGGCGTGCGGCGCCAGCACCACGTTGTCAAGCCCCGCCAGGCCAGCCGTCAGCTCGGGCTCATGCTCGAACACGTCGAGCGCCGCCCCGGCGATATCGCCGTTTTTCAGCGATTCCACCAGCGCCTGTTCGTCGACGCATTCTCCCCGGGCGGTGTTGACGAGAAACGCGCTGTCTTTCATGGCCGCCAGCTCAGGCCTGCCGATGAGGTGATATGTTTCCTCGGTGAGCGGCACGTGCAGCGATATGTAGTCGGCGGTGGCGATGAGCTCGTCAAGCTCGACGTAGCGGGCGCCGGTTTCCTTTTCGAACGAGGGCTTCCGCGACCGGCTGTGGTAGATGACGTCCATGTCGAACCCTCGCGCTCGCCGGCCTATGGCCTGGCCGATGCGCCCGGCGCCGATGATGCCCAGGGTTTTGCCATGTATGTCGCTGCCCAGCAGCACCTTGGGCCCCCAACCCCGGAAGTCGCCCCGGCGAACCATGCCGTCGCCCTCGGGGATGCGCCTCGCTGCGGCCATCAGGAGCGCCCATGCCAGGTCGGCCGTGGTCTCGGTGAGCACGCCCGGGGTGTTGCCGACGGGGATGCCCCGACGGGTTGCCTCCTCCACATCGATGTTGTTGTAGCCTACGGCGTAGGTCGAAATCGCCCGCAGGTGGGGGGCGGCGTCGAGCACCTCCCGGTCTATGGGGTCGGTGAGCAGGCAGAGCAGCCCTTCCGCTTCGCTGACGTGTTCTATGACCTCGTCTTTTGACGGCGGCGTGTCACCCCGGTAGATGTCAAGCTCGTGTTCCCGCTGGAGCAGCTCGATTCCCCTGTCGGGAATCTCGCGGGTGAGATAGATTCGTGCCATGTATCCCGAATGCGAGACCCGTTCTTAAATTTTCGAGCCGAGGTACGTCCACCTCGGCCGGAATATGCCCGATAAAATTCGATAAAATAATATAGGGCTTATGGTTTTTGTTTTCTATGGCACAGACTTCACTCAACATGGGAGAAAACGTCGAAGGCGCCCTCTGCTACCTTCTCGGCTGGCTGACGGGCATCGTTTTCTATCTGATAGAAAAAGACAACGAGTTCGTGCGCTTCCACGCACGGCAGTCCATCCTGGTGTTCCTGCCGCTCTCGATACTGTCATTCGTCTTCGGCGGCGGCTTCATGTTCGGCGGCGCTCTGTTCTGGAGCGGCTGGTTCTTCCTCGTGGCTATCGGCTGGCTGATCTCGCTGCTGATGTTCATCCTCTGGCTCGTCCTGATGTTCAAGGCCTACCAGGGAGAACGCTTCAAGCTGCCCCTCGTGGGCAACATCGCCGAGCGGGGCTTCTAGCCGGCCCGAACGCTTTTAACCCGTCATCTGTTTCAGGTAGATGATGGGAGGACAGCGTTTTAGCACTCCGGAGGATGTCCTCGGGTTTCTCGAAGATCAGGGCAGCGACGTCAGGTTCATCAACCTGCTGTTCCCTGACATCCTGGGCGAGCTCCGGGGCTTCGACATCCCCTCATATGAGCTCGAGCAGGCATTCGAGGACGGCAAAGGATTCGACGGCTCCTCCATAGAGGGATTGGCCCGGATAGAGGAAAGCGACCTCCTGGCATGGCCCGACCCCGCATCGTTCCGGGTGCTCCCCTGGCGGTACCAGGCAAACCACGAGACATACCGCGTCGGCTGCCTGTTCTGCGACATATACAACACCGACGGCACCCCCAATATGTGTGACACCCGCTACGTGTTGCGGCGGATGCTCCGGCAGGCCGACGAGCAGGGATTTTCCTCCTTCAAGATAGGCCCGGAGCCCGAGTTTTTCTACTTCGAAAGCCACCATGACGCCGGCATCCTGGACAAGGGCGACTACTTCAGCATGGGCATCGGCGACCCATATGGAGCCCTGCGCAAGGAGACCGCCCTCGGCCTGCTCGACACCGGCGTGGTCACCGAGTACGGGCACCACGAGGTGGCGCCGTCGCAGCACGAGATAGACCTCCGCTACGGCGATGCTCTGGAGATGGCCGACGTTGTGATGCTGTTCCGGTATATCGTCAAGGAATACGCCAGCCGGGCCAACGTGTATGCCACGTTTATGCCCAAGCCATTGGACGACGAAAACGGCAACGGCATGCACGTCCACCAGTCGCTCTGGAACAGGGAGGGCAACGCCTTCTACGGCGAAGACGACCCCTACAATCTCTCCGACATCGCGCGGTCGTACACGGCCGGCATCCTGGCGTACATCGGCGAGATAACCGCGGTGCTCAACCAGTGGATAAACTCGTACAAGCGCCTGGTTCCCGGCTACGAGGCCCCGGTCTACATCGTCTGGGGACAGAAAAACCGCTCGGCCCTGGTCCGCGTTCCCGAGTATGCGCCGGGGAAGCGATATGCCACGCGCATCGAGCTCCGCAGCCCCGACCCGGGTTGCAACCCATATCTGGCGTTCAGCGTCATGCTGGCAGCAGGCCTCCATGGCATCCAGCAGGGCATGGAGCTGCCGCCGCCGACGGAGCACGACATCTACTGCATGGACCCGGACGAGCGGGAGCGCCTGGGCGTCGACATGCTCCCCGGCAACCTGGAGGAGGCGCTGGCGGCGATGCAGGAGGGCACGATTGTCAGGGAGACATTCGGCGAGACGCTGTACCGCAAGTTCATCGCCAACAAGGAGATACAGGTCCGCAACTACCGCAGCGAGGTCGGCCATAAATACGATGCGAGGGTCAGCCCCTTCGAGATAGAGCACAA
>JAWOAW010000012.1:0-12205 GCA_046498345.1 Thermoplasmatota archaeon | reverse complement strand
CTGGTTTATTACCTTTTCTTGGTAAACATAATTGATTGATCTACTCTGTTTTTGAAGATAAAATATATTCAAAAAAGAGTAAATTAATAGCCATTTGACTGGAAATTGCTAATATATATAACAATCTAATAGCTCCACGTTGGAGAGCCCGTGGGCCCGGAGGCGTCCGGCCAGGATGTCCAGCTTGTCGTGGTCCCTGTCCAGCGCGTACACCACGCCTTTGGGGCCTACGAGCGCTGCGGCTGGCAGCGTATAGAAGCCGGTGCCGCAGCCGAAGTCGAGCACCCGGTCGCCCCGGTGGAGCCCGACGTCGAGGAGCTTCCGGGCGCCCTGTCCGTCCAGCCAGCGTTGGTCGTCATCCTGCATGGCAGACCCCGAAACAGCGAGATCCATAAACATGTTTTCCCTCATCCATGGCAGCGGAGACACCGGCCGCAGCGCGGGCAGCGCCAGGCATTGTTGCTCGATGTGTAGCCGCAGCGGTCGCAGGTCATGTCCCCGTAGCATGACTGTCATGTAAAAACAGATGCGGGGGCCACCACGCCGGTTTTTAAATTTTGTGTCGCCACCGGCAAGCGGTTACTGTTATCTCCCGGTTGAGGGCAAATGTTACAGGATATCTATGATGTAACGTGCAATGAACCCCATGAAAAGAGCATACGAGAAATTAACGACTGTTCCCACGAGATAATATTGCGGATTTTTGGTTATTTCTTTTGTTCTTACCAGAGCCTTTGCGGTAAAAATGATAGATAACGCGAGGAACTCGTTTGCCACAACCAGCGTTATCACGATGAAGTTTTCGCATATTCCGATGACGAATCCTACATCTGCAAACTGTGCACCTACTCGTCCACCTACGTATTTAACGACATTTCTTACCAGTATCGTGCTGCTTGCAAATGTGAACACGTAGATGCCGGCCAATATGCTGATGAGTACGGTTTCATTCATTCTTTGTGTACCTCATTAATAGCTCGTTTATCAATTTTTCAGCATCTCTGACTTCTTTCCAATGTGCCCTTCGTAAAGCCTTGGAGACTGCTTGCTGGGTGATATCTAGTTTTTGCGCGACTGCTTCCTGTTTGCCGCGTTTTTCGTAGCTATAGATGATGTCTTTTTTTCCCTTCCAGTGACTATATTTTATGATAGCCGTTAAATTTGCTATAGTGGTAATTTCCCTGTCCAATGATTTTTTACCTAGATCAAAATAAAAATAATCGAACGGCTTTTTTGTGTTGCGTACTGTCTGCCTGGCTTTCTTTTTTAATTTTTCGAGATGGCTATCAGCCCGTTTAAATGCTGCTCCATCTATTTGGGATGCGTTTCTGGTCTCCAAAGCAACATCTAGGTCATCATAAACAGCTGCAAACCTGATTTTAACGGGAAGAAGATGCTCTTGGATTTCTCTCGCTACATCATATGTTGTTTCGATATTTTTTAGGACACCTGCTATCTCATCGCCTTTGACCACCATACATTTTGCAAATAATTTGGCTTCAAATCTTCTGTTGGCTTCTTCTATCGAACGAGCAAGTTTTTTTCCATATATGCCCCGATTCTTTATTTTTGCTGAGCCGATGATGTCCCCGACGAGCGCCACGTATTTTTTATCCATTATTCTTGTTAATTACATCGGGATATTTAAAACAATCTATTTTGGTTGTAAATAATATTACAACCTTATATATTTGTTTTTTTAAGTACACCCTTTTTTGTTGTAAAAGTGTGTGCTGTTCACAGCGTGCGCCTGTTACCACCGCTTCATCTTCGGGTCGAGGCGATATCGCCGCCTGCCTGTCTCCACCAGGATGCCCTGCTCCTCCAGCCAGCGGTTACGCCGCCGGATGTAGATGATTGAGTCCCGTATCTTCCATCGCGGCGTCGGCCGCCGCCGTACCGCCCTTGCATGTCCGGGCCCGCGGATGCGTCCTGCTCGCTCGTCGAGCGTCATCTTCCTCATATGTGGGCCTCCTCCAGGACCTGGTCGAATATGTCCTCTGACCCTCCATCGCGGCATTTCGCTCGGACGTAGTCCCAGTCGATGTCGTCGTGGTAGAGTGACGTCATCCGTACCGCCTGCCCGTGGTCGCTCTTGCTCTGCCAGTGCTTCGCCGCCTGGATCCGGTCGAATATGATGTCCTCCAGGCCGACGACGTAGGCGTAGCCGTCGCCGCGGTCGACGCGGGTTACCTTGTCGGCGTCCAGGTCATCCAGATCGCCGGGTATCTCGAGGTAGAGGCCGAGGTCTTCCCGTATCCACATCCGGCCGGTCTTGCTGAACCCCGCCTCGTCCATGACCGTGTAGAACGCCTCCCGATTGTCCTTGTTGATCGCCAGGTCGATGTCACCCGTCGCGTACCAGTTGCGGGTATAGAATTCCACGGCTGCCCCACCGATGACCACCGGCATGACGCCTTGTTCCTCAAGCTGCGGGGTCAACACCGACATCACGTAGAGGGTACGCTGAAACCCCGGCTCAATGTAGCGGGCCCTGTCAAGCGGATCGCCGCTCTTCGTTCCGGCGGGATAGTCCAGACGTCGCTTGCATCGAGGGCAGGCCTTCGGCTGTTCCGTCCGGGGTGTCCACGTGTAGCCGCAATACGGACAATTCATAATAGTAATAGTAGTAGTAATATTAAACGCTTTCCCTGCCGCTCCGCCTTCCTGTCCCCGACCAATAACCTTTTTAATGATGCCATGTTAGGCTACCGCCGCCGATATCATGAGCAAAAAAAATGACGACGAAAAAGAATACATACGCGTTCGCCGTCCCAACAAAAACAAAAACGAGCTCTACGCCATCATAGAAAGCGTGTACAAGGGCTCCCGCATGAAAGTCGTCGCCGAAGACGGCACATCACGTATCGCCCGCATCCCGGGCAGCAAACGCCGGGGCATGGGCCGCATCAGGCGCGGCGACCTCGTCATCATCGTCCCCTGGGACATCCAGCCCGACGAAAAAGCCGACATCATCTGGCGGTACTGGAAAAACCAGGCCCGGTTTCTCAGCCAGAAAGGCCTGCTCCCCGAACAGGTCGACATCTTCTAGACATCCCCTTTTTTTGGGCTCGCCGGCTACAGCCCGAGCTCCCCATGCACGCGCTGCAGCGCCGGCAGCGCAATCGAGACATACTCCTGCACGCCCAGGTCCAGCATCGTACACTGCCGAATCCTGCCCCGGTCAATGTTTTTGGCAAACGAGCCGTCATCCATCTTTTTCAGCACCGACGAAACCCGGACCTCCTCCAGAGAAGCATGGGGCATCACCAGCGCCGTGGCCACCACCAGCCCCGACAACGCGTCACTGGCAATCAACCCGTGGTCGAGAGGCGACGCCGGCTCGATGCCCGTATGCCGCCAGTTGTGCGCCCGGATCGCCCGCAGCGCATGACCGGGCAGCAACCCCTTCAGCATCTCCGCCGAACGCGTCCCATGCAATTCCGGCGCCGCCTTGGTCTCCTCGTAGTCGACGTCGTGCAGCAGCCCGGTCAGCCACCAGACGTCAGGGTCGCAGTCCAGCTCACCGGCCAGCGCCTCCATAATCGCAGCAACGGCGACCATGTGCTTCCGCAGGTTCCCGGTCTCCACATGCGCCCGCAGCAATTCACGTGCCTCGTCCCGTGACAGCATAGCCATACAACAGGGAGGCCACATTAAACAGTTTCGAACAAAAAAAAGAAAAAAAGGGAAAAGGCTACGAGAGCCTCGGTAACCGAAGCTCGACGTAGTAGTGGGACACGGTGCCCGGGAACCAGTCCGTCCTGATATGCCCGACGGGCTCATACTCCGTCATCCAGGGGCCCCACAGCGCCGTATAGTTGCCGTCGTACTGGCCGTTCCAGATGGTGTCGTTGTCCACCCAGGTCATCTCCAGGCTGTGGCCGTCCATGTCCAGCCGCAATGTCTCGTTGGCGTACTCCAGCAATGTCACGTTCCACACGTGCCGGTCCAACGGGTCGCCCAATCCCACCTTCAGCGCTATCTCCAGCGTCCCGGTGCCGTTGTCCAATGTCAGGTTGGCGTAGTAGGTGCCCGCGTACTCGAAGCCGCCCTTGGGGCGACCGCAGTCGTTGATGTAGAACGTTCCATGCGCGTCGCCCGTCAGGTCGACTGCCTCGCTCGTGTTGTCGAAATCCAATGCGACCAGCGTGATACCGCCGACCGCGACCAGGCCTATGACGGCGACAACAACCGTCACTATGTTTCGGCTCATAGCCCCGAAAGCAACATGTATTTAACGCCGTTTCGAAAACGTTCACCGGACGGTGAACCCACCAGATGCCATATCATAAATAACCCGAACGGGTTACCCTGTATGCTCCTGCAATGGGTCATCCTAATCCTCCTCGCGTTCCTCCCGGCCCTGGCCTACACCATATGGATACGGAACACCGAGCGCTACCACCGGGAGCCCTGGATACCCGTCCTGGTCTGCTTCGCCTGGGGTGCGTCCATCGCCATCATCGCGTCGCTGGTCCTCGAGCAACTCCTGGGGGTATCCCTGGCGGCCACCCTGGGCAGCGCCTCGCTGTACGCGTTCGCCATGGCCGTGGTCGTCGCCCCCGTCGTGGAAGAGGCCACCAAGCCACTGGCTCTCCGCCTTGACGTGGTTCGGCGGGAGCTCGACGAAATCGAGGACGGCTTCATCTACGGTGCAGCGGCCGGCCTGGGTTTTTCGGCCACGGAAAACCTGTTCTACGAGGTCAGCTTCCTCGGCGAGGGCCTGGCCATCTTCGTCATCCTGGTCGTGCTGCGCACCATAGGCGCCTGCCTGCTCCACGCGTCGGCCACGGCGCTCACCGGCTACGGGTACAGCTGCACATTGCTCAGCCGGAAAGCCTGCCTGCTCCGCTACCTCGGCCTGGCCATCCTGGTGCATGCGGCCTACAACTTCATGGTCTCCTTCCAGGTCGCCGGGGTGGCCATCGGCGTCGCGTTCGCCCTGCTGTTTTCCGTCTCGGCCATCCGGTACATCCGGGGCCGGATACAGGCGTTCGACCGCGCCGGCGCTTAAAAAGGAATGCCGAACCAGGATACCCCGAACAGGGCGACGCTCACGGCCAGCAGGCCGCCCCAGACCTCTTTCCGCCATCGAAAGATCTTCCGGCCGTCCATGGGGCCAAAGGGCAGCAGGTTGAAAAACGCCAGGAAAGCGTTGATAGCCGCGATGAACAACGCCGCCGTCCCCACCAGGCCGCCCGACACGTACCAGAGGGCCATGAACGCCAGCGCGATGACCACGTTGACCGCCGGCCCTGCAGCCGAGATACGGCCGCTTTCCTCCTGGCTCGGCCGCCCGTATATCTGGACGGCTCCCGGCGCAGCGAACACGATGCCCACCGCGACGCCCAGCAGCAGGGCGAAGAGCAATCCCTGGGGGTACATCCGGAACTCCGACCAGTATCCGTAGCGCATCCCCATGTACTTGTGCGCCAGCTCGTGGCAGAAAAAGGCGGTGGTGATGGCCAGGAGCGACAGCGGCAGGTTTGCGAGCACGCTGGAGAGATGCGCCGTCGGCGGATTCGGGGCGAACGCGAACGCGAACGCCACGGTGAGCACGGCCATGGCGATGCCGATGTGCACCATCTCCGTTCGGCTAAACGAGATGCCGCGTCGCTGCCGCGTGGAGCCCTGGCTGCCGCCGGTGGGAATGTCGTGAAAGGAATAGTAGACCCGTCGGTCGTCCATGGAGGGCCAAGGCATGGCTGTTTATCAATCTTTGTATGCCGCCACCGCGTTTTCCAGGATGCAGGCGATGGTCACCGGCCCCACGCCGCCGGGCACCGGGGTCACCATGGCCGCCTTGCCGCGCATCGACGTCATCTCCACGTCGCCGTGGACGCCGTCCTCGTCGCTGACGATGGCCACGTCGACGACGGCGGCTCCCTGCTTGACCATGCTCCCGGTTATGAGCCCTCTGACCCCGGCACCGGTGACCACCACGTCCGCCTCCGTTGTATAGGCGGCCAGGTCGCCGGTGTACACGTGGCAGACCGACACCGTGGCATCCCGGTTCAGCAGCATGTCCGCCAGGGGTTTTCCCACGATGTCGGAGTGGTTGACCACCACCACGTCCGCCCCCTGCAGCGATATGTTTTCATGCTCCAGGATGCGCAGGACCGCCCGGGGCGTGCAGGGCGCCAGCCGCTCGTCCCCCAGCTGCGTTGCACCCAGGTTGCAGGGATGCACGCCCTCCACGTCCTTGGCCGGGTCGATGTGTTCCACCAGCCGCCGGTGGTCCACGCCCGGCAATGGCAGCTGCACCATGACCCCGTGGACATCGTCGTCCCCGTTGAGCTCGTCCAGCTCCCTCAAAAAATCTTGTGTGCCGGCGTCCCCGGGAAGCACCTGGGTCTCCGTGGTGATGCCCACCCGCCGGCAGGCCTGCTCCTTCAGCCGGGCGTAGAGCGCCGACTCCCTGCTGCCCTCCATCAGCAATGTGACAACGTGGATGCGGCTGTCCCCGACCCGCCGTCGGACGGAGGCCTCCATCCCGGCGGCGATGGCTCTGCCGTCAACGATATGCATGGATGAAAAGCCGGTATCGGTAAAAAATGTTTGCTCCCTATGCGTAGATGTGGAGTGCGGTGATGAAGATGACGGTGCCGATGCTCATGGCGATGACCAGCCGGGGGTCTATCTTCAGCCCGGTTTTTTCCTCCTCGAAATAGCGGACGAGACCCGCCGCGGACTGGAAGCCGCTTCCCTTTTGCTTCGCCATGATAGGGGCAATAGCCTCCCGTTATTTAATGCTTGCGCCTGCCGTCGGGCCTGGCGGGGCCTGCGCCGGCCATGCGTTACCCTGATACAGAAAAGGCCGCCAGAAAAAGGGGGGGGGGAAGGGATGCGGATGAGCGGCGGCCCACATGGCATCGCCGGCCTCCGTGCCCGTTTTAGGGCGCTATATAGACGGACGCCCGGCGTTCCATCCTCATGTCTACAACCGCCCGGCCGTATATAAGCGAGGGGAGGGAGGGGACACCGGTGCATATATAACTGTTGTGGTGACGGCAGGGTACATGAGGTGGCCGATGCATCAGTGGAGGCCACAGGACAGGGATACGAAAAAAAGGGCTACCATGCACGTTCCTTGCCTCCCTGTCCCATATACACATGTTTTAAATGCTTATAAACATTTCGTTCAGCGGCTGCCGGCGGGCTGAGCAAACCTTTTATGCCACCCCCCATGTCAAAAGCGTGATCGAATACGCCACCGAGCAGTACGACAACGAAGCAATATACGACATCCTGGTCCCCGAGGTCGAGGCATGGTTCCGGGACACCTTCGGCGATTTTACTGCCTGCCAGCGCTACGCGGTCAAAGAAATCCACGACGGCAAAAACACCCTGATATCGTCGCCGACCGGCTCCGGCAAAACCCTGTCAGCCTTTCTCGCAGCCATCAACGAGCTGCTGCTCCTCGCCAAGCAGGGCGAGCTCGAAGACAAGATATACGTGCTCTACGTCTCCCCGCTCAAAGCCCTCAACAACGACATCGAACGCAACCTCCAGAAGCCCCTCCGCGAGCTGTACGAGGCCCACGACATCGAGGACGACATCCGCGTCGGCGTCCGCACCGGCGACACCAGCCAGAAGGAACGGCAGGAGCACACCCGCAACCCGCCGCACATCTACATCACCACCCCGGAAAGCCTGGCCATCGTCCTCAACTCCCCCAAGTTTTCCCGCAGCCTGGAAGAAGCCAGATACGTCATCGTCGACGAGATACATTCGCTGGCCGACAACAAGCGCGGCGTCCACCTTTCCCTGTCGCTCGAACGGCTCGTCCATCGCATGCCGCAGCCACCCGTCCGCATTGGCCTGTCAGCGACCATCTCCCCCATGGACGACATCGCCCGGTTCCTGGTCGGCGCCGGCCGCGACTGCCTCATCGTCGACATAACGGGCATGAAAGACGTCGACATCGAGGTCATCTCCCCCGTCGACGACCTCGTCTACACCCCGGCGGGAGAGGCATCCACGGCGATGTACGAGATACTCGACGACCTCATCCAGCAGCACACCACCACGCTGGTGTTCACCAACACGAGAAGCGCCACCGAGCGGGTGGTCTTCAACCTCAAACAGCGCTACCCCCGCTACGACGGCCAGGTCGAGGCGCACCATGGCTCCCTGTCCCGCGACGTCCGCCTCAACGTCGAAGAACAGCTCAAACGGGGCGACCTCCGCTGCGTGGTCTCCTCCACCAGCCTGGAGCTCGGCATCGACATCGGCTCCGTCGACCTCGTCGTCCTGCTCGGCTCACCCAAGAGCGTCACCCGGGCGCTGCAGCGCATCGGCCGCTCAGGCCACTTCATCACCGAGACCTCGAAGGGACGCATCATCGTGTTGGACCGCGACGACCTGGTGGAATGCACGGTGCTCGCCCGCGAGGCCCGCCGGGGCCACCTCGACCGCGTGCACATTCCATCCAACGCCATCGACGTCCTGGCGCAGCACGTGGTCGGCATGGGCATCCAGCAGAAATGGGAACTGGACGACGCCCTGGCGCTCATCCGCCGGGCCTATCCCTACCGTGAGCTGCCCCGCCAGGACTTCGTCAAGCTCCTGCACTACCTGGCCGGCGAATACGAGGAACTGGAGGGCAAAAAGGTCTACGGCAAGATATGGTATGACGAGCAAGACGAGATGTTCGGGCGCCGCGGCAAAATGGTCCGCCCCATCTACTACCTCAACATCGGCACCATCCCCGACGAGACGGCCGTCAAGGTCTACACGACCGACAAACAATACGTCGGCAAGGTCGAAGAGCCATTCGTCGAACGCCTCAAAAAAGACGACATATTCGTGCTGGCAGGCCAGACCTACCAGTTCAAGCGATCCAAACGGATGCGCATTTATGTTGTCCCGCGGCCGGATGCGTCGCCCACCATTCCCTCCTGGTTCTCCGAGCAGCTGCCTCTCAGCTACGACCTCGCCCGGGAGATCAGCCGCTACCGCCGCAGCGTCGTCGAGCAACTACGAAACGGGGACGCCGGGGCCCTGGCGCCGGCCATCCGCAACTACTTCCAGGAACAGCTCCACTTCGGCGTCCCCCACGACCGGCATCTGCTCGTGGAAACCTTCCGGCAGGACGGCTACCATCATGTCGTCTTCCACACCCTGGTGGGACGGCAGGCCAACGACGCCCTGTCCCGCATCATAGCGTTCCGGCTGACCTGCCATCAGGGATTCAACGTCCGGCTGGCCATCACCGACAACGGCTTCGACGTCATGTACCCCGAGCGATATGACCCGCTAACGGAGAAAGACATCCGGAGGCTGCTCGCCTCGGACGGCATGCGCCAGGACCTGCGCAATGCAATGGACAACACCGAGATGCTGAAGCGACGCTTCCGCCACGTGGCGGCCCGGTCGTTCATGATCCTCCGCAACTACCTCGGCCACCACATGAGCGTTTCCCGGCAGCAGCGCAACGCCTCCATCCTGTTCAAGGTCGTCCGGGAAATCGACCCTGACTTTCCAGCCCTGAAGGAAACCTACCGGGAGATCATGGAGGACTCCATGGACATCGACAACGCCGTCTCCTACCTGCAGCAGGTCGAACGGGGGGACATCGAGCTCTCGCTGCAGCACGGCAGCCTGCCGTCGCCGTTCGCCTTCAACATCGTGGCCGTGGGCGCCTCCGACGTCGTGCTCATGGAAGACCGGAAGGCGTTCACCCGGCAGATGCACGAGCAGGTCATGGAGGCCATCAATGCCTGACGAGATATGGCCCGGCGTCCACGCCACCGAGGACCACTGCATCTGGATGCCCGACCACGACACCGTGGTCATCGCCGACCTCCACCTGGGCTACGAAGGCGTGCTGCGCATGGACGGCGTGGCCATGCCCCGTTACCAGGACCGCGTCATCCACCGGCGCCTCCAGCGCATCCTGGAACGCTATGACCCCCGGCAGGTGGTCATCAACGGCGACTTCAAACACAACTTCAGCCGCAACCTCCGGCAGGAATGGCGGGAAGTCGGCGAGATGCTCTCCTTTCTCTCCGGGCAGCGGGACGTCCATCTCGTCCGGGGCAACCACGACAACTTCCTGAAAACCATCGCCGTCCGACAGGATGTCCCCCTGACATGGCAGTATGAGGTCGGAGATGTCACCGTCACCCACGGCCACCGCACCATCGACGTACCCCCCGGCGGCAGGCTGCTGCTCGCCCACGAGCATCCCTTCATAAAGCTCCGGGACGAGGTCGGCGCCACCCTGTCCATGCCCTGCTACCTGCACACCGACGCCATCGCGGTGATGCCCGCGTTTTCCCCCATCGTCGCCGGCACCGACGTCTCCGACGCCGCACCCCATGACTATCTCTCGCCGCTGCTGCACGAGGTCGACGTCGACCGCTTCAACGTCACGGCGGTCAGCGACGTCGGCCTGCTCGACTTCGCCACCATCCGTGACCTCAAGGACATGGGCCGGCAGCACGCATAAAATATATAACAAACCACGGGTTCACGCCAGGTGAGGACATGAACCCTGGAGGCAGAGAACAGGTGCTGGAGCTTACCAAGGAGCCACTGGCCGGCAGCAACCTGCTCAACCTGCTCCGCCTCCTCGCCCAGAACAGGTTCCATATCGGATGGCGGTACATCCCCCGGTTTCTGTACACGCTGTTGCTCTCCACCATCATGGCGCCCTTCCGGGCCGCGGAGCACCTCAGATACCACGAGGCCATCCAGCATGTCGAAATGCGGCAGGACCCCCCTGTTCATCATCGGGCACTGGCGGAGCGGCACCACCTATCTCCACAACGTCCTGTCGCAGGACCCCCGGCTGGCATGGTTCACCACCTTTCAGGCCTACATCCCCGGGTTGTTCCTGATGTGGGAGCCCCTGTTCAAGCCCGTCGTCGACAAAAGCATCCCCCCAAAGCGGCCGATGGACGACGTCGACATGGGCGCCGACCTCCCGCAGGAGGACCAGTACGCCGTCGGCGCATATACCCCGTATTCGTTCTACCACGGCTGGTGTTTCCCCCGCCGGATGGCGGCATACTACGACGGCGTCTTCATCGACGAGCAATCCCCCGCCGTCCAGCGGGAATGGCGCCAGGCATATCACTATCTGTTACAAAAAGTCACGCTCGCCACCGGCGGCCGCCGCCTGGTGCTCAAAAACCAGGACAACACCGTCCACATTCCCATGCTGCTCGACATGTACCCCGACGCCCGCTTCATCCACATACACCGCCATCCCTACGAGGTCTACGCCTCCATGCGAAAGTTCCTCCGCATCGCCGTCCCCCTCTACTGCCTCCAGAACCCGCCCTCGGAGCAGGAACTCATACAACACATGCTCGACTTCTACCAGCGCTTCTTCGCCCGGTATCTTCGCGACCGCCAGGGTATCCCGGACGGACAGCTCGTCGAGATACGCTACGAGGACTTTGTCGCCTCGCCGCTCGAGCAAACCCGCCACGTCTATGAAGCGCTCGACCTGCCCGGGTACGACGATGCATCGCCGCATTTCCGGGCGTACATCGACCGGCAGTTCGACTTCACGCCGGACGCCTACCAGCTCAGCCCGGAGACCAAAAAACGCGTATACCGGCGGTGGCGCGATGTCTTCGACGCCTACGGGTACGAGCCGTGAAGCCAGGGCCGACGGTGAAATCATTTAAAGCCCGCGATGTTGCCGCTCATGGAACCGCACCTGGCCCTGCTGATCAAAGGCATCGCGCTCGGGCTGCCCGCAGGTCTGCTCCCCGGCCCGTTGCTCACCTTGGTGGTCAGCGAAGCCGTCCGGCATGGCCGACGGCCGCAAGCCGACCGCTCCGTAGGCCTCGGCCAGCTTGACGAAATCGGGGTTGCCGTTGGCCAGGTGGGTGTGGGAATAGCGGCGATCAAAGAACAGTTCCTGCCACTGCCGGACCATGCCGAGGTAGCCGTTGTTGAGCAGGGCGATTTTGACGGGGAGTTTCTGGACCATGGCGGTGCTGAGTTCCTGGATGTTCATCTGGGGCGCGGGTTGAACGATATGGATTCATCGTGCAGCCGACGGGAAAGAGCTGATGCCAATACCGAGAGAAGATGAGAGTCGCGACGAGTTTATGGATCGATGCATTCCTTACGTCCTCGAGGAAGGCACAGCTGAGGACAGGGACCAGGCAATCGCGTATTGCTCCGCGACTTGGGAGCGTGAGAAGGAGAAGGGTGCGATGGGACAGAAGACATTTCGAGC
>JAWOAW010000058.1:0-2536 GCA_046498345.1 Thermoplasmatota archaeon | reverse complement strand
TTGGAGAGGTCACTATATGTTCTCTGAAAAAGCGCATTGAAATAGAGCCCCCGGTAGCCTTGATGGTCGCCTCTGATAGATGTGCCAGTCGATGTGCCTTCGCTGACGGCAAGAGCTTGCTTTTAAAACCTGTGTGTATGTATCAAAAAACTGCCGGCGAGGCTGCGAGATATAGACGGCGGTGGAACCGCGTTTGAATGATATACACGTCTGTTGCTATGGCTAGTTGTGCTTGCCGGGACAGCTCTGGAGCTTGGCTTTTCTGTCCCGCTGGCCTGCATACTCCGAGAGCTTGGGCCAGGTGAGACTCGCGGACAGCAATTACCCCGGCATTGGCATTAGGTATACCATTTTACGGCCAAAGTATGGATAGTGCTACCGCTGGCTGATATGCGGCGAGATGTGGTGTCCGCTGCCAGGGTTATCCGCCGAAGGGATTGATGTAGAGCACGCCGATTTCGTCGCTTTCTCCACCGCTTTCAGCTCGGAGCGTGTGGATGGGCGGCGGCTGCAACCCGGTGTCCCACACCCAGGTGTAGGGCGCGTCGCTGTCCGTATGCTGGAGCTCACCGTCGACGTAGAAGGATACGGCCGCAGTGGCCTCTGCCTCAACCGTTATCTTGCCGACGACGATGGCCTGGAAGGGGCGGGGCGTTGCCGGCAGCGGGACCAGCTTCACGTCGAAGACGTACAGGGCCGTCTCGGGCTTGGTGATGGTAACGCCCTGGCTGGCTTCCTCGGTGACGCCGGCGCTGCCGAGCATCGGTGCGAAGAGCGCCAGGGACACCAGTATGCAGATAAAGAATACATTTCGCATACCTTTACAATTTCTAAGCAGTATATAAATGTAACTGACAATGATTGCAAAAAAATTTCAATGTGGGGTATCTCCCCCGGCCGGGCAGGGCGGAAAACACCGCTGCAGGTGCCTGACCGTGAGCCGGCCCCAGGGAAAGGTGACGGCGACGGCGGCGATGATGTTGCCTGCGACGATACCGATCCAGACGCCCTCCAGGCCCAGGTCCATGACCAGCCCGAGCAGGTACGCCATTGATATCTGCAATACAACGGTGCGGATGAGCGTGGCAACGAGCGCGTTGACGCCCCGGTTGATGCCCCGGAACATCGCCGAGGTGAGCATGCCCAGGGGTACCGTGGGGTAGAACAGTACGGTGTAGCGGAGAAAACGGGTGATGTCGCCGGCCAGCAGGTGCGTGTCCCCGGCGTAGGTGAACAGCGACGTTATCTGCGGAGCGAAGGCGAACACGGCGACGGCCACGGCCCCCTCGACCACGATGCCGATTTTCACCGCGTACATGTAGGCCGTGTCCAGCTTGTCGGCATCGCGGGCGCCGTAGGCCGCAGCTGTTACGGCTGTCACCCCCGTGGCGATGCCCAGCAGCGGCATCGTGCCCAGCGAAACCACGCGCCAGCCCGTGGTGAACACCGCGACGCCGTCTGTCCCCCCGGCCCGGATAATGATCACGTTGAGCAGGAAGATGCTGAAGGACATGGACAGCATGGCCACCGACGAGGGAATGCCGACGTTCAGGATTTCCTTGGTCAACGAGCGGCTGGGATGGAAATCCCGCCAGGTGATGTCCACGTAGGTGTCCCGGTTGACGAAGATCCAGTAGTAGATGAGCAGGGCGGCGGTGGCCATGGACAGCAGCGTCGCCCAGGCGGCGCCTGCCACGCCGAGGTCGAGCACGTAGATGAAGATGGGGTCGAGCACGATGTTGAGGACGGAGCTCAGCACGAGCGCGTACATGGCCCGTTTTGCGTCTCCTTCACCTCGCAGGATGTTGTTGCCGATGCTGGCGAAAAAGATGAAGATGGCCCCGCTGAAGAGGATGCGGGAGTACTGGGTGGCCATCGTTGCCGCGTCGCCGGTGGCGCCCATCGACGCGAAGATGCCGTCGAGAAAGGGGATGAAGGGCAGGCTGCAGGCCAGGCCGATGCTCAGACCGAGGATGAGCGTGTGGACGGCGGTGTTGTCCGCCCCGGCTTTGTCTTTTCTGCCGATACGCCGGGATATGGCGGCGCTCCCGCCGACGCCGAGCCCGTTTGACAGGGCGATGAGGAACATGATGAACGGAAAGAAGAGGCCCACGGCTGCGAGGGCGTCGGAGCCCAGGCCGGCCACCCATATGCCGTCGGCGAGGTTGTAGGTAGTCTGCGCCGTCATGGCGATCACCATGGGTGTGGAGAGCTTCAGGATGGCGCGCTTGGGTTCGCCGAGCAGGGTGGCGACGCCTTCGGTGAGCTCGCCGTCAGGCATGCTGTGTCTCCTCGTTGGCCTGGAGCGCCTGTTGTATCATCTGGTTGAGCCCGGTAACGATGGCGTCCCGCTGGCGTCGGGTGAGGCCGTTGAGGAGGATGTCCCTCGAACAGCTCTACCGCGCCGTGAAGATCGAACGCGGCGAGAAGTACCACTGGTGAGGCGCCCACGGCACCGCCGTCAGCCATCGGCAGGTACTCCAGGCAAGGCCCGAATCGGGCGCCGTGGCATCCCACGGACCGCGCATCCACTCTG
>JAWOAW010000073.1:0-9753 GCA_046498345.1 Thermoplasmatota archaeon | reverse complement strand
ATCCGGGGCTTCGACCTGGCGGGCACCTGCGTCGCCGTCGTCGAACACGAGATGCCGTGTGACATCGCATCGGGCGACGTCATCGTCGGACTGCGGAGCAGCGGCCTGCATTCCAACGGCTACACGCTGGCCCGGAAGGCGTTCACCGAAAACGGCTACAGCTACCATGACACGCTGCCCGGCACCGATGAAGCAATCGGCGACACGCTTCTGACGCCCACCCGTATCTACGTCCGGGAAATTCTGGCTTTATGGAGCCAGGTCGACGTCAAGGGCATCTCCCACATCACGGGCGGCGGCCTCCGCAACCTCAAGCGCCTCACCGACAGGGTTTGTTTCTCCATCGACGAGCCGTTCCCGCCGCAGCATGTCTTCCAGGTCATCCAGGAGCTGGGCAACGTCACCGACCGGGAGATGTACCAGACGTTCAACATGGGCATGGGCCTCGCCATCGTGGTTGCCGAAGCAGACGTGGACACAACGCTCGACGTGCTGGCACGACATTCGGAGATGGACGCGGCGGTGGTCGGCCACGTTGTCGCGGGCACCGGCGTCGAGCTGCCAGCCCGGGAGCTGCAATACTAGCGCTTGTAGCCAATATTCCGCAAAAAGGCTTTTCGCTCTTCGACGTCGTCGTCATCTTCGATGCCCAGGGGCGTGTAGCCGTCGATGACGCCGAGGATGCCCCGGCCCGTCTCGCCTGCGTTGTCGCATTCGGCGACGAGCACCCGGGTGGGGTTTGCCGTGGCGCAGAAAATGCGGCAGACCTCGGGCACGGCCTTGACGGCGTTGAGCACGCTGATGGGAAAGCAGTTTTCCAGGAAAATGATAAAGGAATGACCGGCGCCGATGCGCCTGGCGTTGTCCACGGCCAGCTTCTTTAGCCCGTCGTCGTTGCCGTCCACCCGTATCAGGCGGTCCCCCGACGCTTCGCAGAACGCCAGGCCAAACCGGGCGCCGGGCACGTTGGCCAGCGCCTCGTAGAGGTCTTCCACGCTTTTGATGAAATGCGACTGCCCCAGGATGAAGTTCATGTCATCCGGCTTCTCTATCTCGACTTCTTCCATGTCCATGGTACCACCACACTATATCCGATGCGGCTTTTTAATGTTTAATCATCATCCGGCAGATAGCGGTGCATGGCCTCGACAACCTCTGTGCTGCACCTGGCGCGGCGGTAGTCCTCCAGCGGCTGCCGGTTCAACTGCAAAAAATGCGGCCCCCACTTGAACTTCGACATCACGATATCGGCGCCCGCGACGTCGCCCAGGATGTACAACGCCGCGGCGAACGCCTCCGCCGTCGACAGCTTGACCGGTTTTCCATAGTTGACCGGATTGGCGGGCACCAGGAACGGCAGCGCCCGCGGGGGCATGCGGCGCTCCAGCCTGGCGAACACCTGCTCCGCCCGTTTCCATGAGCAGTCCACGGCGACGACGGCGCTGCATTTCCTATCTTTGGAGGACAGGGCCCTGTTTGCCCGGGGGTCGAGGAGCACCCCATCATGGGGGAGCTCGCGCTCCGATGTCACGAGGTCGGCGAGACCGAATTTTGCCAGCCGCCGGGCGCTGCATTTCCGGGGGTCGTCCTGGTCGAGATGGAGGGCCAGGAGACGGTATGCGGGCCGCATGCTGATACAACATCCCGGGGTTTATAAGCGGCACGGAAACATTTATGTTCAGCTATCTGTTGTGGCGGTGTGCGACATGTCATCGTAGCATTGCTGGTCGTGGCCCTGCTCCTCGGGTCGTCGTCCACACGGCTGATGAGCCAGCGCTCCGTCGAGCAGCCCGGGACTTCTTCCGTCACGGTAGCAACGGCGGATTCCTACATGTTTGCCGACAATTACTCGCAGCTGGTCGGCTGGTATCGGGCGCTCGAGGAGCGGTATCCCGGCTACGTTGAGACGTTCAAGGCCAACGAGCTCTACGATACCGGCCGGGTGGCCGGGGGCTACGACTGCTGGTACGTCCGCATCACCAACGAAAGCCGCGGCCTGGACAAGCCCGAGGTGCTCTTCCTGGGCAGCCCGCACGGCGCCGAAAAAATTGGCACCAACTGCCTGTACTGGTTCGCCGACTGGCTGATGCGCATGGCATACACCGACGCATCCTGCCCCACCTATGACAAGGCCTGGCTCCGCTGGCTGGTGGACAACCGGGAGATATACATCGAGATATCCCACAATCCCTGGGCGTACGACCACAACCGGCGGTGGGACTACAACGGCTGGGATTTGAACCGGGAGGCCGACTACAACGGACCCGGGGCATGGGGGCCGCCCTCCTGCTGGGGCTCCGTTCCCGGCAAAACGCTGGTCAGATTTGTCAACAACCACACCATCCGGGTGGGCTGCGACTTCCACGAGGGCCTGCGGAAGCTCATGTACCCCTGGTTCAACTCCCACTGGCTGGTCAAGGGCGTCAGCCCGGTCACCTGGACGCCGTACAACTACGCGCCCCCGGATTTTTACTTCTACGACGTGGCGTCGGTCCGCGCGGCCGATTATCTCGGCGACTACGGCGGCGACCTCGCCGGCTGGGACGTCGGCCCCATCCAGAGCTTCGTGGACAGCATCGACGGCGCCCTGGTCTGCTGGGCATACGGCGCCGACGTCTCACGCCATCCACGGGAGGACCGCTACGTCAACGACGAAGACAACGGCGGCTACCCCGGCGCCGGTATCATGTGGCACCTCTACGAGGTCTATGATTATAAAAAGAACATCAACCGGTGGGAGCTCCTGGGCAACGACACCACCCTGGGCTTCGGCATGGAGATACGGCGCTACCTCCTCCACCAGATAGACCTGGCGCAGCCATCCCTTCGATGGACCACGACGCCCGACCGGCAGGTCGGCCAGGGTGCCCATACGTTCCAGTGGCAGGTCAACGGCAGCCTGACCGTCGACCACACCATGCTCCAGTGGGGCACCGATCCAGATCCCATCGGCAACTACAGCCACACCACCATGGACCACGACGAACACGCGGGCGACTGGCGGGGCGGCACCGGCTGGGAGGATGCATCCAACGGCAGCACCAGCGGCGTCACATACAGCGCGGAGCTCACCTTCGACCAGCCCGGCGACTACTACGTCGTTGCCAAAGCCCAGGTCGACCAGCGTTACGGCGTCCCGCATGGACGGCTCTTCTACGGGAGCGACCCATATCTTCGGCTGGTGAAGGAGCGCACCGACCCCGACTTTTACGAGGCGCGGATGGGCACCGACGGCCTGGAGGAAGTGCAGGGGCGCCTCTGGTGGTACAGCCCCGTGATACACGTCCACGTCGGATAGGTTTTTTAGATATCTTCTTATAGCCGCCGGGAATATACCAGGGATGACCTTTACGGCGTATAAGCGCCTTTTCCTGGGGGCGGCTGTGGTGTTATGTGTCCTCGTGTTGATGCAGAGCGCGACCGCCGCGGACGATGACAACGACGGCCTGGATGACCTGGAAGAGCAGCAGCTGGCAGAAACCTATGCGCCCAAGCTTTTTTTTGAACGAAGCGAGGAGCTGTTTCCCGTCGCCGTCGACTACCATCTGGCCAACGCAAACCTCAACCGCAGCGACGGCACCACGTCGACGATGATAACGGCTGCGCCGACAGCCACGTCGCTCGGGGCATATAGCGCCGATACCTACTATCTCGACAACCGCATGGGCACCGTCGACGACCGATATATTGTCGACGACTACGCCGTCTATGCCGAGAGCCATACTCCAGTGGTCTACGCGCACGTGTCCCCCGCCGGCAACGGCACCGTCGTCCAGTACTGGCTGTTCTACGCCTTCAACACGGGCACGCTCAACATCCACGAGGGCGACTGGGAGATGGTACAGGTCATGCTTGACGGAGCCGGCGAGCCGGTCGAGGCGATGTATAGCCAGCATCTCCACGGGCAGCGCGCATCGTGGAGCCAGGTCGACCGGAGCGGCATGCATCCCCATGTCTACGTCGCCCGGGGCAGCCACGCCAACTACTTCCGCTCCTACCAGGGATTGCTCGGCCTGGCCAGCGACCACGTCGGCAAAAACGGCGAAACCCTGACGCCCGAAGACTACGACCTAGTTCTGCTCGGCGAGGCAGGCGCGGGCAACCACGTTGCAGGGCAAAACTGGCTTGATTACGGCGGCCGCTGGGGCGACTACGGCGCGCCGGACGACGAGGTGCGAGGAAAACGCGGGCCGCCCGGTCCTGCGTTCAGGGACAACGGCGACATGTGGGCCGGCGTTGCTTGGGGCAAATCGCTGCCGTCGCTCAGCAGCATGATGCTGACCTTCGACTGGATATTCTACCATTTCACCGTCATATTCCTGGCGGTCTTCGCCCTGGCGGTGGCCGCCGCAGCCGTCGTCATCTACCGACGCCACCGCCGCGAGGGGCTCCACCCCCCGTATACCTCGCTGCTCCGCATAGACGGCATGAACATGCGGAGCATCGGCAACCTGCTGGCCATCGCGGGCATCATCGTCGGCGTGGCAGCCCTCTTTTTCCCCTGGTACACCGTCGCGGCGGACATCGACGCCGGCTCGTATAGCACCTCCGGCACTGTCGACATCGTATCCATCGACGGCGTCGACGGCCTCCAGGTCAACCTCCTCGAAGAAAACAGCGGCATGATACAGATTGGTGCCATCCCTGTCGCGTTTTCGCTCATCGTCGGCGCAGGCATCCTCCTGTTCATCCTGGGCACCATCGGCGCCGGCCAGCGTCGCGTCGGGCGGCGATACATATCCCGGGCCGTCCGGTTCTGGATACCCGTCGTGCTCATCCTCGTCGCCGTCGTCATGCTGCAATCGCTGGCCTTCTACATCGAGGACGCCGGCGTTCCCCAGGACACGTCAGGGGACATTGAGGAGATACTGTCCACGCTTTCGTCGCAGCCGCTGGGCGGCACGACAACGCTGTCGCTGCCCGAATACGGGGTCGTCCACCTGGACTGGGGGTTGGGCGCCGGATTGCTCCTGCTCATCCTGGCCGGCGTCCTACTGCTTGCAGCAGGCATCCTGCATTTCCGGGCGCCGAAACAGGGGGATCACGTGTCGTAGCCCATGGCCGCCAGCTTCTCCGGGAGATAGGTGTCGGTGACGTAGTCGAGACCGTACTTGGCGAGGGCCTGCTGCTCCGATTTTTTCTTCATCTTCAGCTGGAGCTTTATCTCGTTTTTCCAGAAATCGTCGTTGAACCGGGGGTCGGAGAGCTCCGACTGCAGCGCCGAGATGTCACCCTGGGTCAGGTCGTCGGTGGGTAGCTCGTAGTTGTGGATGTCCGACGGCGTCACCCCCAGGTATTCGGCGGAGGGCGTCGCCAGATACTCGGAGATATGCGCGGTCTTGATGGCGCCGTATGCGACGGATGCAAAGATCCGGTAGCTCCACGGGTCGCCGTCGGTGAACACCACGACGGGCAGCTTTTGTTCCTCGTTGAGCCGCTTGATGAAGCGCCGGGTGGAGCGGGCGGGCTGGCCCTTGAGGTGCACCAGGATGGTCCCCGTCGATTCGTCGAAGCCGTTTTCGACCAGCCGGTCGAACATACCGCCGGTTTCCACGGCCATCACCAGCCGGGCGCCGGTCTCCCTTATCTTGACTTTTTCTTTCTCCACGTTGTAGGGAATCGAGTAGCCGCTGTCGCCGACGTCGTCCTGGCAGTGGATACGCCGCTTTTCCCCCTTGCGGGTGATCTCCTCGACCACGAGGTCGCCCATCACGCGGGCGCCGTCCTCCTCGGGGCGAAGGCTCATGTCCTCGCGGAGATGCTCCGTCAGAATTTCCAGGTCCTCGGCCAGCTTGTCGGAGTCGTTCTGCGAGGAAAACTTGCCCTCCTCCCATCCCTCAGATATGTAGTAGAGCTCCCGCAGCGTCGACGACTTGCCGTCCTCGATCATGGCCTTGATGAAGTTGATGGTGTAAATGGTGCGGAGGAGCATCTGCGCTCCGGACAGCGACGTCGCGCTCCGGGTGGTCACGTTGCTGCCGTATTTCCAGACGCCGTGGCGTTCGTCGAACTCGATGTTGGACTTGGTCCGCGAGGGCACCTCGAGCTCCGGGATTTGTTTGCCCTCGAGGTCGTCGTATATCTCCTCCGCCACTTTTTTCATCTCCCGGATGGCCGCCTGCTTTCGTTTTTCCATGCTATGTTCCCTCCCATTTTTCCACGCCGATGACGTTCACCGGGTTGATGCCGTCCACGTAGAGCTCCGTCTCATCGAGGTCGCCTTTTTCGAGCTCGGAGAGCTGCAGCGACAGCCTGACCGATTCAGCGGGTGGCAGCTTCGAGATGTCCCAGCGAACGTATCGCTCCGCCTCCTCGGCGAGCTGCGGCGACGCCCCGGCTACCAGGCCGCCGTCGGGAAGCGCGGCGTAGAGGGCAAAGCTCTGCGGCTTCGCCTTGTAGTTGGTCACGTCGATGTCTACCGTGGTGACGCCGTCCTCGTAGCCGATGTGGTCGTCAACCCAGACGATGTCCATGATTTTGATGATGACGTCGTCAATGGATGGCGTCGGCTTTCCCACGGTCTCAGCCGCCTTTTCCGCTATCTTCGGCAGAATCTTGGAGATGAGCATAAACTTGGTCTTCGCCTTTTCCTTCTTCTTCTGCTTGGAGAGATGGCTGCGCATCCGCCGGCCGCACTGCTGCAGCGACAGCTTGACCTCCTTCTGTATCTCCTCGAGGTTGGCAATGGCCTCCTTTGACTCCGACGTAAAGGGAATGTTGACCGACGACACGTGCACCAGGATGATGGCCGGGCCCCTGGGCATGCCGGAGCCGCCCTTCTGCTGCAGGCCGTAGCGCCGCCAGTTGGTGTCCTTCACCGCCTGCGTGATGACGCAGTCTCCCTCCTGGTAGAGCAGGGGCACCCGGTTGGCGAAGCGGAGCAGCTCCACCCGCTCGTCCGCCGGCAGGTCGCCGCCGTATACCACGCCTGTCTCGACGAGGAAGGGGATGCCGGAGAACACGGACGGACTGCGCTTGTCGGTGGCGATGAACTCGGGGGAGAGCGTCTCCATCTCCTTGCGGAGCCCCCGCTTGATGAGCAATTCCCCGATGGGGGACAGGCAGTCGGTGGCCGGGGCCATCAGCTTCACCTGCCCAAAGGATTTCACGATGCGCTTGGCCCGTTCCAGGGTCAGCCGCTGCGGGGTCAGCGACGCGTCCACCTCGGCCTCCTCCAGTATTTTTTTGGCTTTCTGGTGGCTGACCGAGGAAAACTCTTTCTGCAGGAACGAGGTCAGCTTCCGGGCGTCTGTCTCCTTCGCCATCTTCATGAACGTGCCGAGCTCGATGCCGTATGGATGCGGCTTTATCTCCTTCGGCTGCTCCGGCAGCGTCTCTGTCGCCCGCTCGAACATGGTTTTTTCGCCGTCGGGCTCCACCAGCGTTATCCGGGCGTGGGGGTTGACGATGGCGGTGCTCCGCAGATATTCATAGATGGAATGCTTGGTGTTCCGGACGTATCGTCCCTTGATACACAGCTCGATGCGCGTCCCGCTGGGCTTCTCCCAGTGGACCATGTCGTCCTCGACGATGTCCGGCCGGTTTTTCTTGGTGTCGATCATCAGCTGGCGGCGATGCGCCGGATATCCCTCGCCGACCTTGGATATCACGACGGCGGGCTGCCCGGTGGTCAGCTGCCCGTAGAGCACCGCGGCCGAGATGCCGATGCCCTGCTGCCCCCGGGACTGCTTCAGGGCGTGAAACCGGGAGCCGTAGAGCAGCCGGGCGAACACGTGCGGAATCTGTTTTTTGACGATGCCCGGGCCGTTGTCCTCCACCACCAGCCGGTATTCGTCGTCGCCCAGGTCGTCTATCTTGACAAAAATATCAGGGAGGATGCCCGCCTCCTCGCACCCGTCCAGGGCGTTGTCCACCGCCTCCTTCACCGAGGTGATAAGCGCCCTCGTCGACGTATCAAATCCGAGAATCTGCTTGTTTCGCTCGAAAAACTCAGCAACAGATATCTCCTTTTGCTTTTTGGCAAGTCCCTCTGCTATCGAGCGCATCCATGCCTACATCTGGATGGGTTTATAAAATCTTTACTCTTCCATGAGCTCTTCCGGGGCCTTGAACTTGCTGAACGCATACGCTGCCTTCTCCACGTACTCGCGGTTGTCCTTGAACCATCGCTCCCACCGCCGGACCTTTTCCCGGCAGGATTCCAGATCCTGCTCCAGGTCCTCGTACACGCGGTACAGCTTCGCCAGCCGCTCCTGCTCCCGCTGATACTGTTTCTCGAGCTCCTCGGCCTGCTCCTTGTATTTCACGTAGTCCTGCAATGGCTCCAGCTCCTGCACCCGCCTCCGCAGCTCCTCCGCTTCTTTTTTGTAGGGAATATATTTCTGCAGGTCGTCGTTCTCCTTTTCCAGCGCCTCCTTCGAGGCGCTCACCCGCTCGAGCTCCCGCCGCGCCGCCTCCTTTGCCTCCCGCTCGTCTTTGAGCTGCGCCCGGAGCCTGTCGACTTTTTCCCGGTCGGCCTCGAGCTCCTCGAGCGTGGCCACCTGCTTCTGCAGCTCGGTGAGCCGGCTTTCATGCTGTTCGCAGCGCTGCTTCCACTGCTCCTGCTTGCGCTTGACGTCGGCCAGGTCGTCCTCCTGCTGCCGGTAGGCGTCCCAGAGCTTTTCCAGCCGCTCCTGCTCCAGCTCGAGCTCCTTGCGGCATTTTTCCTGGTCCCGGTAGGCCTCGATGGCCCGTTCCTCGGCCTCCTGAGCCTTGTTCTGCATCGCATCGAGCATCTGGTGGAGTCGCTCGATTTTTTTGACGTCGATGAGCTCCTTCATCCGCTCGAACATCTCCTGCTCCTTGTGGGAGCCCTCCTCCATGGAATCCAGCTCTGACAAAACCTGCTGAAAGTTATGTTTCAACTGCTCTACATCTTTCCCGTACATGGTGCCCGTTTCAGCCATCCTATCAACCATGTAAGAATGATACAATGGATATTTAAAACTTCCTTACACCACGCCGGAACAACTACAATGCTTGTTTATCATCATCTTCTCAGGTTTGAGCCTAACCATCCTCCGAATGCGAAGGCAAGCAAAGCCACAATTGCATGTACGACAATAAATCCTTTGAGCATATCGAGTATCTGCCCAACCTGATCTACTATTTTGTCCTGCAATAATAGGTAAAGGATTGCCCAAGATATTCCATAGGTTGAGGCGAAGGGTAACAGAATTCTTTTGGTTAGCGATCCCGCGACAGCTCCACTGGCTACCCAGGCTATCCATGAAACGATATTATGCGCGGGAAACAAAAACGCCATAACAAGCAGGGTTAGTGTAAACTCGCTACCAAAAAACGTTACGACGTCGGATAAAGAAGAAAATGGAATCATCAAATGCAACAGTACAGAGATTGTTGCTAAACCGACAAGGAAGGGAAGGAAGAGCCCGAGCATCCACAGAAATATCGCTACCCCATAAGAACTCCTATATAATTTCCGTTTCAGTGTTGTATCCGGTCTTAACGTCCATCTTTTATGAGTGTACGAACCCGGCATCTTTCCTCTGACCGGAGTAGACAATAATCTTTTCAGAGCATTTTGGTATTTAATTCTATTTTCTTTTTGTTGTCTATTGTATTCACCAACGAATTCAGGGCATGGATGTCCATTTTTATCCCGCCAGACTTCCCATTCCCGCTGAGAGACACTGTTGAAAGGCGCCATCATAGGGGGTTTTGGTTTAATGTGTTGTTCGCAATAATACCCTCCGCAATGTGGGCATTGTTGTAAATCTTCTTCCTTTTCAC
>JAWOAW010000063.1:0-9378 GCA_046498345.1 Thermoplasmatota archaeon | reverse complement strand
TTTCACGGCCATTGTCCATCCCGATGGGCCCACGCCGCCGGCCCATGGATATGCGTCGGAGGCATATGAGCCGTCGGGCCGGGCGACAAGGTAGGGTCGGTCGACCGTGTCGAGCATGGAGAGATCGTTGGCTGCGTCGCCGATGCCCACAGTCACCACGCCGCCGGTTTCCCGTTCATACAGGGCGGTCAGACTGCACACGGCATGTCCCTTTTCCTGGTCGCCTGTCAGATGGAGATAGCGGCCACCCTCCACCAGCTGCAGCCCTTTCTCCCGGATGGCGCTGCGCAGGTCGCTGGTCCGAGCCGGGTCGTGGAGGATAAACGGCTCGTCGTAGTCCCGGTTGAGCGCCCGATGGGCCTCCGGGATGGAGAGGCCGGCGTCGGCGGCCAGCTCCGCCGGGGTCATGTCGTGGAAGCCCCGTAAGGGGAAATGTCCCGCCAGCTCGTCCAGCGTCGCGGTGAGCTCGTGGTAGGGTGTCCCCTGCTCGATGACCAGGTATCCGTCCGTGGTGCGGTCGTGGTCGACGGAGACGTCGAAGTAGCCTTCGGGGATATAGATACCGCCGCCGTTCTCCGAGATGAATGGATGATGGTTGTCGAGCTGGCGGCGCCAGTACCTGATTTCGCTGCAGGTTTTGCTGGTGCAGATGACCAGGGGGACATCCCGGCTGCGGAGGAGCCGCAGCCCCTCCCGGGCGTCTCCGTATGAGTAGGTGTCGGCGTCGAGCAGGGTACCGTCGAGGTCGGTGAACACGACCTTCATACTGGTACTGCTATCATGCCGGCTGTATTTAACGTTGTGCAGCCGGGTGGACGGAAAATGGGGGCTGTCGTTTACGGCTGCTGCGGCATCAGCATGTAGTCCTCGAACGTGTCGTCGAAGACCCTGGCCTGATGCTGGATGACCTCCTCGGCGTCGTCCAGGTCCATGCCCGCGGTTTCGTGCGCGTAGCTGACAAACCGGCCGAACCACAGGGTTTTCATGACCTCGATGACAGCTTTCTTTTCAGATGGGCTGGCCCGCCGATGGGCGGTGGCCAGGCTGTACACGCTCGCCGCCCACAGCTCCGCGTCGAACCGGTCGAGGTCGTCCACGCAGCCGTGCAGCCGGTCGACGAGCGACACGGGCAGAAAACGCTTCAGGTCGTCCCGGTGCTCCGTGAACTCCTGCCGGAAGGAACGGGTAAGGCGGTCCAGGTCCAGGTTGACCGGCACCGGGTTCTGGGTGAAAAACTCCTTGTGGCCGTGGTGGCCGCCGTCGTTGCACCGGGAGCGCCAGACATCCTGGTAAAAGCCGGCCATCTCGAACATCTGCCCGGTGACCTGCCGGAACATGGGAACCAGCAGCTCCTCCGGCTCCAGATACCGCGTCGTCGACTCATGGATCTTGAGCGAATAAATGGCCTCCCGGATGCGCATGTGCTCCGCCGCAGCGGTGGTCACGATGAACACGTCGATGCCGAAGTCGTAGGGAAACAGGGGATGCCGCCGCAACGTCTCATACAGCTCCCGTGACATGCCAAACTCGCCGGCCAGCGGCTGCCGGATGTCCCGCCCGTAGAGCGCCCGGGTAAATGGATAGGCCAGGATGTTGGTGATGACCCCGTCGTACTTGTCCCGGATGTAGTAGGGAACAATGAGCTCAGCCCGGCCGCACAGCACCGGATAGGAAAACTCCTGCAGCCAGGTGGGCTTGATGCTGAGCAGGTCGCCGTCGACCATCACCAGCGACTTGGCATCCAGCTCATGGGCGAGTTCCATAATCGTTCGGACGCCGGCTCCCTTGCCCCCGGCGGCCATGTCTCGGGTGATGATCTTACCGATGCCCTTGTGGGGCCTGAACAGCCTCGCCAGGTCCAGCGTCCGGTCCTCGGAAAACCCGTCGGTTACCGCGATAGCCGTCTTGTACTCGGGGAAATACTTGTGCAGGCCGTCGCTCACCGTGTTCAGCACATGCAAAATGGTGGCTTCAACGTTTTTGCAGAGCACGCCAACCAGGATGTCCACCGACCCAAGCTTCTCCAGCTGTTGCCGCACATGTTCCTCCAGCGAAAAATCTCTGTCATTCATGGTATCACATGTCATTCTGTTCGAGCACGATGTCCAGCAGCCGACTCCGGATTTTCTTCTTAGCCGACATGGCGCGCAGCCAGTCCGGCAGGCGGGTGCCAACGGGTTTTTTGAGATACTCGGTGCCGGCGTCGAGCAGGTTGTCGCTGAAACGCTCCGCCAGGGTTTCCTCCATGTGGCGGTCAAACCGGAGGTTGTTGATCTGCGCGTCAGCATTGTACTGCCGGATGCAGTCCTGGGCCCGGCGCCGGTAGACCACCTGGAGGGAGGTGAGAAAGTTTTCCGAGATATGTATGTTGTCGGTTTCGATGAGCGCCCGGAGGAGCGTCTTGAATATGTCCCGGGACATCTTTATCAGCCCCTTGGAGGGACCGCCGACCTGCTGATGCTTGTGGTCGTAGAAGCCGAGGTCGGTCTGGCAGATGCGCTTCCGGGTGATGTTCCGGTATACCTCGGCCAGGATGCCGATTTCCAGGCCCCAGTCGGAGGGGATGTCAAGGTCGAGGGCGATGTCGCTGGTCAACGCGAACTCCCCGGAGAGCGGATACCGGAACGAGCGGAGAAACCGGATGAAATCTGATTCGGCCCTGGTCTCGTCGGTCAACGCCTGCAGGAGCGGGTTGAGGAACAGGCGGAACACTCTGCCGTACAGCTGCCGCTCCTCGAAGTTGAGGCGGGCGTAGTAGCCCTTGTTGAACTTGAAGTCGAGCTCCGGTTCGAGCAATGGATAGGCAAGCCTGGCCGGGTACATACGGGTGTAGCTCTTGATGTCCGCATCGTGGACCACGACGGCGTATGCGCGAAGCGTGGCGATGCCGAACGCCAGCCAGACGTCGCGTCCCTTCCCCGGCGCGGTGACATAGTCCAGTCCTTCTCCCTGCAGCTCCCCGAGCAGCTCCTGTATCTCGGGCCCGTTGCACCACATGACCATGCTGGGGATGTCCAGGCGGGAGAAAAACCGTTTTACCTCCTCGAACTGCTGCTCGCTTTCTGCGGACAGCGACACCACGACCTCCTTGAGATAGTCACAGGTGTTGAGCTCGCTGACGATGGTGTCCAGGGCGTCGTTCTGGAGCTCCCGGTACAGCATGGGCAGCACCACCGAAACCGGCCGGTCTTCGGCGCTCGCCCGAATGCTGTCCAGCAGTGCCTCGTCATCGCCGCGCAGGTCGTGCAGCGTGGTAATTTCTTCCTGTTTTATATCCATGGTATCATACTCCCGGCGACGTATTGCTCCCGTCGTCGTCCCGGCACCCGACGGTGCTGTAGCATGAGGCTGCCCCATTATAAAATTATTGCCTCAGCCACCGAGTGGTGGAGGGCTCGATGCATCCCGCCGGTGGCCGTGTCGACATGACAAGACACTGTGGCCAAGGCCCGTCGTTCGGCCTCCATGCCACATGTCGATACCAGCCGGCCGGGCAAAAAGAGAGGGGCGGGCAACGCATGGTGTTTAAAAATGTGTTGGCGGTGGCTTTATGTAGCCTCATCGGGTTTCCAGTACTGTATGCCACGCTCTGTCGGCGGCGACGTCTACCATCAGGAAGAAATACTCCGGGAGCTGCTGGAAGCCGAGGAAAAACCGCCGTTCGAAGTCGCCCGCCATCTCGACCATTTCCGCCGCTGCTTCCAGGAAAAAGGAGAACTTCCCTTTACAATGCGGCAGATAATCGAGGAAACCGTTCGATGGACACTCCGGCTGCTCGAGCTCCCAGAGGGCGTGCAGAAGCAGCCGATGCGGCTCCAGTCGCCCGAGCCCATGGACCTGGTGGAGGCCGACGACATCGTGCTCAACCGGAAGGTAAACTATGTAGAAGGCGTCGTCTGGCGGGAGATAGAAACAGAGGGCGAACGCATCGAAAAACGAGTGCTCGAAAAACTGGAGCTGCTCTACAAAAAGGGGCTGCTGCAGCGGCTGCGAAGCCGATACAAGGAAGGCATAACCGCCGTCTGTCTGCTGGCAGAACGGGAAGACGACCTGCTGCACCTGTTCTACGAAAACCGGCGGGGCTGGCAGCTGGTGTTCGACAGCTGGGCCACGATTTTCGATGAAACCAAAAAAATATCCGACATGACCGAGGTCGCCATGCCCGACATCGTGGGAATAGACAGACGGTTCACCGACGTGTTCAACGACAAAAACCTTCACCAGCTGCGACGACAGGCCGGCCTGCAGGACCTCGACCACGATGTCTTCAGGCAGCGCATCCTCCAGCAGACGTTCGCCGTCTGCATCCCGGTGATGGAAGCCATCGAACGCCGCCATGCCGGCCAGAAACACAGCCGCAAAGGCCTCGGCATCGCAGCCCTCTACAAGGCCTACCAGACCGTCATCGCCGAGCACATCCAAGAGGCAGACCCGGCGCAACCGGGGGAGCCATCCAAAAAAGACTTCGCGGAGCTCTACAGCCTCAACCGGAGCACCCTCTACCGGCATCTCCGTGAAATCGAGCGTCTGCAGGACGACATGTCCCCGCAGCCTCCCGCCCCGGCGCGGGACGACGACGGGGCACTGGGCTGGCTGACAGCTATCTGCAGCCGCATCATCAGCCACGCGGCATCAATGCAGCCCTCCTAGCCACGGGGGCGTGTATGAAAATGTCGATTTCAATTGGAGGTATAAGGGTGAGGGCACAGCAAACACCGGGCGGCGGCATTTTTACAGCATAAAAAACATGGTCATCTCCATGGACACGTGCTCACCACAGGAGCCACAGCCATCCCCGCCCCCACCGGAGCCACCCTTATATACCAAAAAAACATTTCCATCTCAGAATACATCAGAATGCCAAAAAAACCCCTCGTCTACCTCGGCATCCTGGCCGCCCTGGGCTTGCTCCTCCTCGCCCCCGCGCACACCACATCCCTGACCGGCCGGGAAAAAAACACGGAAGCCGGCGCCGAAACCCCCACCCTGATAGACGTGGCGTTATACGACACCTGGGGACGCAACAACCGATACATCGAGGACATCCTGGAATACAACTGGACCGCCGGCAACCACACCTACCGGTTCCGGGTGACCACCATCAACGCCGACGCGGTATCCGGCCTGGCCAACACAACGCTCACCACCGAAAACTTCGACGTATTCATCATCGGGGCAAGCGCCGACTCGTACCTCGTCGACGGCCTCGACCCCACATGGAAACACAACGTACAACAATTTGTGGCAAACGGGGGAGGCTACCTCGGCATCTGCGGCGGCGCCAACGCCGCAAGCCTGGGGTTCGAACAACCCCGGAACTGGTTCCAGCGGCGGGTCAACCGGGGAGCGCTCGGGCTCGCCGGTGTCTACATAAACGATTATTTTCTCGGTGAATGGCAGTATCTCCTGAAATATGGCTTTGGCAGGCCCGACGTCGACTACGGCCCCAATGTTACGTCCTCCTATATCAGCGTCAACACCAGCGTACACAAAACTCCAGACAATGCAATCTTCCGGGGGTACAACGGCAGCTATCGCGCTATCTCGTATGCCGGAGGACCCGGCATGTATCCTGCTGGTAGCGAGGACCCGAAACATGGGTCCCTGATTCCCCTGCTGACCTACAACGAGGAGCCCATGTACACCAAACCCATCCATTACTGGAGACCGACCGTCTTTGGATGGAAAATCTTGGGCAATGTGACCACCGACCTGTATGGCACCTACGCCGGCGTGGCCACCACCTACAACGGGGATGGCCGCGTCGTACTCTATGGCCCGCATCCCGAGGACCGGGTGGTGGTAAATGGGACCATCTATGAATACCGGGGCACCGGGATGCTCACCTTTTTCTTTCCCTTTGAAACCTATGTCTTCAACTATGCCGGTATCTCGCTGGGGGAGACGTACAACTGGTGGATCGTCAGACGGTCAGCTGCATGGGCAGCCAACATTCCCGTGGAAAACCTCCCGCCGGTAACGTAGACGGCGGACCCCCGGTATGTCCGCTGGGCGCAACGATTTTTATGCTGCCGCCATCCACGGGGCACATCTTGCATCCAATTCCCCGATGGCCCGGAACGAAACGGACACCCATGAAACCGTGTTTGGCGGGTCACGGTTTTACCCGAGGCTCCTCCCGCTTAGAACCGCGATTTGCAAACTGAGATCCAACACCATCCACACCCTTGGAGGACAACAGTATCAATTGATTCCTCCATCGGCTTTGATTCTCCGATTGGTTGCCACACAGTGGGCGTATCCTCCCGGAACGATGATGGCAGCATACAGGAGAAGCCATGGATGCCCCTGCCGGCGGGGTAGCCCCGATGAATGAAAACATATATTAGAGGCCGGGAAGTTGTAACAACTGATGCAGGGTATACAGAAGGCTCTGTTTATCCTCGTCGCCGGATGCTTGCTGGCTTCATCGTCCATCGCCTACAACTGGAGTTCTTCCAGTGGAGGCGAAACGCCGGCGGCTACGCTCGTGCTCTCCCCGGCAACGGTTACGCTGCAGGAGGGCGAATCCATCCGCCTCCAGCTCTCCTTTACCATAGACGGTGGACCGCCGCTCTCCACCGCTGTATCCTGGAACATATACGCCGCAGGTGACAGGGGATCACTCCACTGTCCCTCCACGTTCAACGATTCCGGGCAGCTCACCGCCACATATGAGGCGCCGGCAGACGTCGACGTCCACCGGCACAATGTGACCCTCGAGGCTCGCACCACATGGCTGGGTAACACCTTTCTGGCCCGGGCGCAATGCGTGGTCCTGCCGAGGGTACATAAAACCAATATCACGGTTTCAGCCGAGCGTCGCTCGATGACAGCCGGGGAGACCGTCACGTTTACAGCCACCCTCCGCGGCCGCCACGACGAAGGATGGCGTCATCTGGCGGGGCAGCCACTCTCGTGGATCTTTTTCGAAGCAAGCAGGGGTACATTACAGCCGCTCATCATGGCAGAAACGAAGACCAGTGGCAAGGGCAGATCCACCGTCCCCTTCTTTATCTCCGATGTAAACGAGACCACGGAGGTACGGTGCCTGGTGCAGATGGCCGACAACCTTACCGGAAACCGGGAATATGAGGGATGCGCCGGCACCGCCTCCATCAAGGTGCAGCCTGAGACCCCCGGCATGTATCCCGTGGTGTTCATCCACGGCTGGTTTGGCTCGATGACCGAAAAACTCCTCCAGACGTGGTCGAATCTCACAGAGAAGCTGCAGCGGCATGGCTACACCATTCTCGACTTTGACACCAGCCTGCCAGGCATCCAGTATCTCCGCTATTCGCCGGGCTGGGCCGACCACCATATCCCATGGATGGCGGGAAAGGTCAACGACGCCATCAAGCAGGCGCTTGTCGACAACGGATACAGCCCCAACCAGACAATCGACATCGTGACGCATAGCATGGGCGGCCTCGTAGCCCGGTTTCTGGCGGAGCATCCGGGTGCCGATGTCGACTACTGGAATAATTCATGGCAGCCAGGCGACCCGGGAAAACCCTGGCATGGGGACGGCGACGCCGATATATCCATCGGCCCCCGACAGATAGATGACCTCTTCATGGTAGGAACCATGAACCATGGCATTCCGCCCAACCTCGACGAGCGGTTTCTGAAACGACTGGACTTCATTCCCCTGCCCTGGTGGACCTGCCAGATGCAGGATATGGTGTACCGCTCCAAGTTTCTTGAAGCCATGGGCTACCGGGGAAGCGACCTCGTCGACTACTACGCCATCGGCTCAGACATCGGGTTTCGCATCGGGGAACCACGCGATTTTGATGGCGACGGCGTGGCCCATACCACGGACGGCCTGGTGCCCACAGAGAGCCCCTACTTGGAAGGATGCCCGCTGTATATCGTCACCGGCAAGGCGCGCCCCAACGGCGATGCAGACCACAACTCCCAGATCGCCATCAACGACGACATACACCAGTACATCATCACCCATCTCGCCTGTTTTTGTCCTCTACCAAAGCCGGATGGTACAGCATCTCCCTCCGATTAAATTTGTTATCATCGTCGTCTTCGGATATAAAGCCGTGAAGCGAATCAAAGGCACACATATCATTGGGCAATCGTTATTCACCGAAAACATATCGCCGGTTCTGTCAGTAAATCCGTCACCTGATTAGTGCCTGTCGGATGCGTCACCTGAAACATTAAAAGCCCTCCGAGACGGAGAGGGACTGCTCTAACAGCCCCAATACCTTGTTTTTCTTGTCGGTTAATTCAATTCCTGCCATTTCTGCCGGTGTCTGTCCGTTGAGTGATGTGTGCCCCCGTATGAAATTGTAGTATGTCCGGTAGTGGTCTATCATGTTCTCGGCGGTTCTGTCTCATACACGAGGGATAACAATGTATTTACATCTGGGAAGCTTCTGAGTATCCCTCGAATTTGCTGACAGAAGGCTACCCTCCATCCCAAATGCTAAAAACCAGCGGGACGATAGCTATGTGACAAGATGGAGCAAGATGAGGGAAGGATGAATGAGCCGTTGGAAAAAATGGAGATCTATCCCGGCTACCTGGAGGGGGAGGAGACACTGGGAATCGTCCTGGTAGGCGAGTTCTATTTTTTATCGATTTATGTGTCGAAGCGGCAGGCCGCCAGCATCCTGACCGGGTTGGAGGGGGAGCAGCCGGGTCGTCCCATGACCCATGACGTGTTCATCGAGGTTATCAACAAGTTGGGCGGCGCCGTAAAAAGGGTGGTCGTGGACGGCATCCAGGGCGGCGTGTTCATGGCAAAGCTCTACCTGGAGCACGGCCAGAATGACGAGGGGATTGTGCTGGATATCCGTCCCAGCGATGGCATGGCGCTGGCGGCCCGGGAGGGCTGCAGCATCTATGTAGCCAGGGAGGTGCTCCATCAGGCTGGCCAGAACAAAGAAACCCTGGGGATATGAACACATCAAACAGGGATGGATGGCAGGGTTCATTGGTGGGTATCTCCCTTGTCGTGTTGTGATAAAAAAACATGTCGAATCAATTTTTTTCGACAGATATATAACTAGCTATCAGATGGAACCTCCTTCCCGGCCAAAAGCTTTATACAACCAGTGGCATGGAATCAGGGACCTAAAGGATGGATGATATTGGATAATAAATCGGGAAAGCAGGAAGAGATTACACGTTGCCCTGAATGTGGTTCGATTCGCCTTGCTCAGGATTATAAGCGGGGGGAACTGGTCTGTAAACAATGTGGATTGGTCATCGAAATCGGCTTGTGTCCGGAAACATGATGATACGCGGCCAAACCGATATTCTTACAATCGAACGTTACGGGCATGACTACCAGGCACATACCGTCATCCAGTTACCGGTAACCGCCAGGATTCCCGGCAGAGCATACAACGCCTG
>JAWOAW010000104.1:0-8581 GCA_046498345.1 Thermoplasmatota archaeon | reverse complement strand
GGGTTTCTCGGTAGTCGGTCTGGGTTTGCTAGGCTTGGCTATAGTAGCGTTCATCTGGAACATGGTCAAATACCCGGATGCATAAATATTTGTTGGTTTGTCAAAGGGGAAGCGGGAGAGTTACCTATTTATACAAAAATTCATTAATGGAGGTACGTGAGGACCATGCGATTGAAAACGCTAACAGTTTTGGTAGTGCTTACCAGCGGTCTGACAGTTGCCCCGGCGCTTATACCCGCTTTTCCCGGCGGTTTTGAGCTGGCCGGTACCGCCACGGCGGCGTCCGGCGAGGTGGTATACGTGGGGGGCGTGGGCCCGGGCAACTATAGCAGCATCCAGGCGGGCGTCGACGCCGTGAACGAAAACGGAACCGTGTACGTCTACCCGGGGACATACCATGAGAACCTGGTGGTCAACAAGAGCGTCAGCCTCGTCGGCGAGGAAACGACTGCGACGGTTATCGACGGGGGCGGAAGCGGGGATGTCGTCCATGTCTCCGCCGACCGGGTGAACATCACCAGATGCACCATACAAAACAGTGGACATCTCTGGACACATCCCGATTATGACGCCGGCGTAGAATTAGCCGGTGCGGCCAACTGCTCCCTCTCAGATACACGCATCGCCAATTGCACCGTCGGGATGGTGTTGGCGGGTTCACCCTCCAATGCCATCCGGCGCAACGTCGTCATCAACAATCACTATGGCCTGAGAGTATACAATCTGTCAGATAATAATACTATTGCGTATAACATCGTTGATACCTGTGTGGACGAAGGAATATTCCTTGTTTCTTCGAAGTATAACGTCCTGAAAAACAACACCGTCTCGCACAGCGGTCAGGGGATACTCCTGGAGAATGCAACCCACAACGACATTCTGGCAGGGCATGTGTACAACAACGTGGATGGTATTGCTCTGTGTTGCCAATCGGAGCATAACTATATCTACAACAACAACGTGAGCTCAAACGACGTCGGGGTCCGTATTAGCCATGCAAGCGATACCACGGTCAGGGCCAACACGTTCTATTCCAACGGGGAGACGGGCATACTCCTCAACAATGCAGATGGCACCAGTGTTTTTTTAAACAACTTCATGGCAAATACCGTGCAGGCAAATGCATCCGGCGACAACATCTGGTATAATGCAACGCTTCAGCAGGGCAACTACTGGGACGATTACACGGGTACAGACGGCAACGGAGACGGTATCGGTGACACGCCCTACAATGTCTCCGGCGGAGACAACCAGGACCTCTACCCGCTGATGGAGTCCTGGCAGGCCGACAGCCTGCCGCCCGTCACCACGCTGTCGCTCACGCCGGCGGCGCCCAACGGCAACCAGGGCTGGTATGTCAGCCCGGTCAGAGCAACGCTCGCGGCCATCGACACCGGCTCGGGCGTCGACGTCACCAGATACCGGACGAACGATGGATCATGGCGAAGCTATACCGGCAGCTTTGTCCTACAGGACGGCATCACCACGCTGTCCTACCACAGCGTTGACGGCGCCGGAAACCAGGAGGCAATAAAAACCAGGACGGTGCGCGTCGACACCGCGGCGCCGGTCACCACGCTGGCAGCCCCGGTCAACGAAAGCCGCTGGTATGACAGCGACGTAACCGTGGAGCTGGATGTCGATGACGGTTCGCCCAGCCGGGTTACCACCTACTACCGGTTCGTCGGTGAAACCCGGGCCTTCCAGAAATACGAGGGGGCGCTCGACGTCACCGCCGAGGGCGTCCACCATCTGGAATATTTTTCCCGCGACCGGGCGGGCAACGCCGAGCCGCTCCGGAATCTCACCGTGCAGGTTGACAAAACGAAGCCGCAGGCCGAGGTGAAGACGCCGCAGGCGTCCTATCTCTACGTCAACGGCCGGGAGCTCATTCCCCTGGACGGGATGGACAACGCGGCCGTGGTCATCGGCCATGTGCCGGTGGAGGTACACGCCGTCGACGACGTGTCCGGCATCAGGGAGGCGGTGTTTTCGGTGGACGACACGGTGAAACACGTGGACAACACGACGCCGTATACCTGGAACTGGGATGAAACGCTGGTCGGCGCGTACACCATCAGGGTTGCCATCGAGAACGGCGCCGGTGACGTTGTCAACAAAGACATTCCGGTCGTCGTGGTCAACTGGAAGACATGAACCAGCGGCGGGGGAAAACGCGCAGATGAAACCATGATCGCGCTGGGCATAGAGGGAACGGCACATACCGTGGGCGTCGGCATCGTCCAGGATGAGCCACCGCGTGTGCTGTCCAACGAGATGCGAATGTATCGGCCGGCGGCGGGAGGCATCCATCCCCGGGATGCGGCCAATCATCACGCCGCCGTGCTCGTGGACGCGGTAGAGGATGCGCTGGATGCCGCCCGGGTGGACGTCGATGCCGTGGACCTGGTCGGTTTTTCGATGGGGCCCGGCCTGGGCCCCTGCCTGCGCACGGCTGCCACGGCGGCCCGCTCGCTGGCGCTGCATCTCGACGTGCCCCTGCTGGGGGTCAACCACTGTATCGCGCATCTGGAGGTCGGGCGGGCTATGACGGATGCGGAGGACCCGGTGTTGCTGTATGTCTCGGGTGGCAACACCCAGGTGATCGCGTTTTTGAACGGCCGCTACCGGGTGTTCGGGGAGACCCTGGACATCGGCATCGGCAACTGCCTGGACAAGTTCGGCCGGGAGCTGGACATGGCGTTTCCCGCCGGCCCGCGCGTGGAGAAGCTGGCGCGGCGGGGCGAACGCTACCTGGAGCTGCCCTACTCGGTGAAGGGCATGGACGTCTCGTTTTCCGGCATCCTGACGGCGGCGCTCGCCCTGGTCGACGGGAACGTGGCGGACGTCTGCTACTCGCTGCAGGAAACCTGCTTTGCCATGCTCACCGAGGTCACCGAGCGGGCGATGGCGCACACCGGCAAGGATGAAGTGCTCCTGGGCGGCGGCGTGGCCTCGAACCACCGTTTGCAGGACATGGTCACCGAGATGGCCGTGGCGCGGGAGGGCAGCTGCCATGTCCCCCGGGGGGACCTGCTGGTGGACAACGGGGCCATGATCGCCTGGACGGCGCTGCTGATGCACCGGGCCGGCGTCCAGATGGACGTGGCGGATACATCGGTCAGACAGCGGTATCGAACCGACGAGGTGGACGTGGTATGGCGAGGCTGATACAGCGCGGGGCCGAAGCCGAGATATGGCTCGACACGTGGCTCGGCCGACGCGTGGTGGTCAAGCGGCGGGTCCCCAAGCGGTACCGCATCCCGGAGATAGACGAGATGCTGCGGCGGCAGCGCACCCGGAGGGAGGCGGCATTGCTCTACGAGGCGCGGTGCTGCGGCGTCGCCACCCCGGTGGTCTACGACGTCGACCTGGTGGACATGGCGATATCCATGCAGCATGTCGACGGGCGGCGGGTCAAGGACGTCATCGACGGGCTGAACGGCGAGGAGCAGCGCGTCCTGTGCCGGTCGATCGGCGAAGATGTGGGACGGCTCCACCGGGGCGGCATCGTGCACGGCGACCTGACCACTTCGAATCTTATATGCTGGCATGACCATATCTTTTTCATCGACTTCGGGCTCGGCGAAAAAAACGAGGGGGTCGAGCAGCGGGGCGTCGACCTGCACCTGCTCATGGAAGCCCTGACCGCGGCGCACACGAACCCCCGACTGTTCGCATGGGTCATGGAAGGCTATGCGGCGACGTTCCCCGACGCCGAAGCAGTGCAGGACACGGTGCAGGACATCGCCAGCCGGGGGCGATACACGGTGAAACCATGAACATCAGGTTTGTGACCGGCAACAGCGGCAAACATAGGGAGGTCAGCGCCATGCTTCCCTGCACGGTGGAGCAGCGCAACGTGGGCTACCCGGAGATACAGGCTGACGCGCTTCAGGAGGTCGCCCGCTACGGTCTGGACTGGCTCCGCACCAGGGTCGACCGGCCGTATATGCTGGAGGACGCCGGCCTGTTCATCGATGGGCTGGAGGGCTTCCCCGGCGTGTACTCCGCCTACGCATACAGGACCATCGGCAACGCCGGGATTCTGAGGCTGCTGGACGGCGCCGGCTGCAGGGATGCGGTGTTCCGGTCGGTCATCGGGCTGGACGACGGCGAACAGCATTTTTTTACCGGTGAATGCCCGGGCTCCATCGCCACCGATATACGGGGCGAACACGGCTTCGGCTACGACCCCATCTTCATTCCCGAGGGAAGCGACAGGACGTTCGCCGAGATGAAGCCAGCGGAAAAAAACAGGTACTCTCACCGCGGCAGCGCCATCCAGAAGCTTGCCGCGTATCTATCCGCGCTGCCGTAGCAGCGTTTCGATGCGATCCAGGCGCTCCAGCAGCTCCTGCCGGGCCAGAATCTGGCCGGCGCAGCGTTTCAGGTCAGCGAAGGAGAGCGACCGCTGGGGCAGCACGCCCCGATGGGACAGCCGGGCCAGTTCCTGCCCGAGCCGGTCGTCGTTCATCTCGAGATGCGCCGCCGCGTCACTAAAATCGTCGGCGGTGGCCACCGCGTGCAGCACCTGCCTGTCCCGCTCGTCGATGGACACGTTGTAGGGAAGAAAGCCGTACTGTTCCATGACCTCCTCCATGCACGTCTTGACGATTGACTCCAGCTCCTCGGGCTCGAGCAGCAGATGGTACTCGCTGAACTCCACGACGGAGACATCGAGCTGCGCCGCCGACTCATGCACGGCCTCGCCGGCTTTTTTGCAGATGAGCATCGGCCGCATGCCGGCCAGCTGAGCGTTGGCATAGGCCTGGCGGACCGAGCTAAGATTGGCGCGGCCGGCCTTGACCTCCACGGCGTAGCGCACCCCGTCTTTCTCCGCCAGGATATCTATCTCGGCGATGGTCTCGCCCTCGGAGCGGACCTCATGGTTTGCCTCCAGGATGGAAAAGCCCATGCTGTCCAGCATGCGTCGGGCAATCCGCTCCGCTGACAGTCCCCGTCTGCTTATACTGCCACCTCCACGATGATGCTGCCGGGTTAGACGTCCTCGAAGCGGCCTTTCACTCGCTCCATAACCTTCGGCAGCGTCGTATACTCCATGTCCTCAAGGGGAAGGCGATGTGGCTCGAACGGGCCGTGCCGGCGCATGTAATCGGTGACCTCCTGGGCCTTCCGCCGGCTGTCGTCAAAGGCCGGGTCGTCGAACAGGTCGGCGGGGCCGGTCAGCGTCCCCTGTTTCACCTGGAAGCCCAGAGCGACCACCCGCGGCGGGCCGTCAAACCGGGTGCACGTCGCCTCTCTCTCGCCGACGGGCATCAGCGGGCCGTTGTGGGAGCCGCGCATCCACCCCGAAACGAGATGGGGGAACGCGAAGCCCTCCAGAACCTCGCCCAGCGCCGGCAGGCCAGACTGCGCCCGCACCGCTGCGACGGGGTCATCCTTGCCCACATATTCGCCAGCGATATGGAACAGTTTTTCCGTGGACACCACGGCCACCGGCTCGTCGGCGGGAAGCTTGCCGCCCTCCTTGGGGAACACGCGCTTGATGACGAAGCGTGACTTGGCGCCGAGGAGCGCCAGGGCGTCGTACATCTCCTCCGGCATGTCCATGAAGATACGGGTGTGCTCCTTGATGTCCCAGATTTCCAGGCGGAAGCCCACATGCAGGGAGGGATCGATGACTAGGCCGGCCGTGGAAAACGGGTCGGCGAACATCTTGAAAACCGGAAGGTTGAAGGCACCGGGCTCCGTCTTGTCCATCAGGAAGGCGACCAGCGGCTCCGATTTCCGTTCGGTGAACTCCATCTCGGCGATGCCGGGCCCCATCCCCCGGACGTTGCCGGAAAACGCGTCCTTGAGCAGGTCCTGCCCCGCCCCGTAGAGGCCCAGATCCCGGGCTGTCTCGGTGGCATCCTTGAACGTCTCCCAGGCCAGCGAATGGATTTCCTCGTCGTCCTCGCCCCGGGTATGCGTCATCAGGAGCTCGAGGTCGTCGCCGCAGTGTGCAACCCGGAAATCGATGAGTAAGCCGGCGTCCAACGCCTCGGAGAGATGCTGCTTCGCCGTCTCCTCAAGCCGGGGATGCACCTTTGAATGACCGGGAAAGCCGCCCACGTCTGCCTTTATGATGCTAAAGGTCGTTTTCATGGGGATGTAATGCGGGAACGCTACAAAAAACTTTGGCCCTACGCCTCCGCATCCTTTTGCTTGAAAAACCCGTCCACCATCTCCGCGAACTCGTGAAAGGGAACCGTCCGCTCCACGATTTTTTCCGCATATACATCAAGACCGTTGCTCCAGTCCGTGCCAAACCACGCCGTGTACCCCCAGATGCGTACATCGGCATCGATGTTCAGCAGCTCCTCCGTGGTCCGCACGCCGTCCATCTCGCCGCTGCCCGCCTTGTGCTGCTCAACGGCGTCCATGTCCTCCGCGCCGGACAGGTTGAGGTCCATGACCACCAGGTCAGGCTGCTTTTCCTGCTCCATCAGCGACCTATACTGCTCAACGGCGTCCTCGCCGGATTCCGCATGGTAGAGCTCCACCGGAGTGTCCATGCGCTTCAGATGTGCCCCCAGCAGTTCATGAATCATGGGTTCGTCGTCGACGATAAGGATGACCTTACTCACAGATTTCACCTCGCTGCGTGACGTTTTTCACCACGGCCTCCACCCGCTGTATCGCCCCGCGGGCAGCCTGTATCTTTTTCCGGTCCTCCTCGGAAAGATTATCCGAGACGAGGTCGATGTACCCCTTGGCAATGGAAATCGGGTTGAAAAAATGATGCGCCGTCTTCAGCTTGAACACCCGCTCTTTTTCCAGGGCGCGCTCCATTTCCTCATACGCCCGCTTCCGCTCGGTGATGTCGTAGGCGGTCCCCAGCACGGCGGGCTCCCCCCGATAGACAATCGTGGTGGCTGTCAGGTCCGCCCATTTCTCGGTGCCGTCCCGGGTGACAACCTTGATTTCATATCGCTTCGGGATGGTTGTATCGCCCGAGATACGCTGCTTTCCTCGCTCCCTGACCAGGTCCCGATGGTCCGGGTGAACCACATCCCAGAACGTCATGTTCTCCAGCTCCTCCCGGCCGTACCCCGACATCTCCTCCATCGCTGGGTTCACATACTGGAACGTCTCCCCCTGGTGGATAAAAATAGCGGAGGTAGAGGACTCCGCCAGCAGCCGGAACTTTTCCTCGCTTTCCTTCAGCGCCTTCTCCATCTCTATACGGTCGGTGATATCCCGGAGGATGCCCATGACCAGCGGTTCATCCCCGGTGCCGATGTCGACGGTGGCCACCTCGACCACCTTGACGTCGTCATCCGCCGCCAGCAGCCGGAACTCGTACCGGCTGGGGATGTCCTCGCCGCTTTCCCGGGCCATCGCCCGGTTTTTCACCAGCTCCCGGTCGTCGGGGTGGATGACATTCCAGAAGCTGAAGGCCTCGCCGTACACCGTCTCAGCGGAATACCCGGTGATGTTCTCAAAGGCAGGGTTTACGTACTGGAAGCCCCGCTCCGGATGGATGATGTAGATGGCATCGTTGGCGTTCTCCACCAGATTCCGGAAGCGCATTTCGCTGTGCTCCAGCGCCATCTGCGCCCTCTTCCGGGCGGTGATGTCACGCGCGATACCCTGCACCGCATAGGGCTTCCCCTCCCGGTAGATGAGGGCCCCCTCGGTTTCTATCCACACCACGTCGCCGTTCTTGGTGCGCAGCCGGTACTCGGTGGGTTCCTCCTGCATCCCCGTCTCCCATATCTCCTCGATGGTCTCCATCGCCCGCTCCACCTGGCCTTCGTCGTCAAGCAGCTGAGCAAAGGTAAGCGAGGGAATCTCGTCCTCCGAGTAGCCCAGCAGGCCCCGGGCAGCCTGGTTGGCATCGATGAAGTTTCCCGAAAAATCATGGACGTAGACGGCCAGCATAGTCCGGTCGAAAAACGCCTCATACCGGGCCTCGCTTTCCCGCAGCGCCTCCTCCGCCCGCTTCCTGTCGGTGACGTCCTCCACCGTGCCCACAAAGTATGCTATCTCGCCGTCGTCATCCCGAACGGTGCGGGCGCTCTCCGAAATCCATATCGTGGCGCCGTCCTTTCGATACACCTGCGACGTGAAGTTAACCACCTTACCCTCCTCCTGCAGCCGGCGGGCCAGCTCAGCCCGGCGGTCCGGGTCAACGTAGAGCTGCGAGGCAATGTCCCGCATGCCGTGGATGAGCTCCTCCGGGGAATCGTAGCCGTAGATGCGGGCCAGCGCCGGGTTCACACTGATATGGTAGCCCTCCGGCGTGCTCTTGTATATGCCCATGACCGCGTTCCGGAAAATGTTTTTGTAGTTCTCCTCGGCGACGCGCAACGCCTCCTCCGCCCGTTTTTGCTGCGTGATATCCCGCACGATGGCCTGCACCAGCGAGCCGTCCTCCAGCTCGATGGGGTTGAGCGCGACCTCCGCGTCAAACGGGGTCCCGTCCATCCGGACGTGCTTCCAGTAAAAACGCTGCGGGTCTCCCTCAAGAGCTGCACGGATATGCGCCCGTGCCTGCTCCGCCGAGCCAGCGCCGTCGGGCTGCGTCGGCGGGGAAAACTCACCGGGCGAATGACCGATGATGTTCTCCTTT
>JAWOAW010000069.1:0-9419 GCA_046498345.1 Thermoplasmatota archaeon | reverse complement strand
CTTTCGGCGTCGGTGGGCGTGGGCGAGACGCCCCAGAAAAGCAGCCTTTCGTTTGGCGTTCTGCGGGCCAACGAGTCATCGTTTCCCCGCTCTGTTTCCGTGGTCAACCCCTCGATGCTGCCCGTCCATGGCATGGTATATGCCTCCGGGTCCGCGGGGCGGTTTCTGGACACCGACGAGGTAACCACGTTTTCTCTTAGACGGGGCGAGCGGTTTTCGGGTAACGTCACCGCCCATATCCCGGCTGGTACGGCGCCCGGCGTCTACACCGCTCATCTCTACATCTACTCCACGCCGTACTGGTCGCTCGTTCCCCTGTCGGCCATGGAATCACTCCACGGCTGGCATCCCCGGGGAGCCGTCGTCGCGCTCACCCTGTTCTCCGCCGTCGCCCTTGCATCGGCGACCTTTCTGCTGCTGGCTATGCTCTCCTTCGCCGTGGAGCGATGGCAGCTGGCCCGGGGCTACCTGGCCTGGCTGCTGCTGCCGCTGGAGGCCCGTATGCCGTCGACGTGGCGCAGGCTGGACGGGGTGGCGGCCTCGGCGGGCGCGGTCCGTCAGGGCGTCCGTCGGATGTTCTCCCGGATGCACGCTGTCCCCGATGACGGAGGCGGCCGGGGGAAGCCGCTGGCTGTCTCGGTTGCCTGCCTGCTGGCTGCCGCTCCCCTGCTGTACCGGGGGTACGGTATCGCCGCTGCGGTGCCCGCTGCCTCTCTCGCCGGTGGGGTCATGGCCTACGCCGTGGGCTGCCGCTGGCGCATCCAGTTCACGCGGGCGGCCCTGCTGGCCACCGCCTGGTTTGCCGGCCTGTACCTGGCGACCTCGGTGGCGCATGTCTTCCAGGCCGGTCATTCGCTGCTCGTCCCCCTGGCGACCTCGGTGGCCCTGGCGGGCATCATCCTCCTCGTCTTTGCCGGGCTCGCCGTGCCCGTCGGCCTGCTGTTCTGGCTGCCGGGCCACCTCATCCATACAATTCGAGAAAAATGGAACCCCGTGGTGTTATTGCGGGGGTGTGACCTATGAAAAAACAATTAAAAACGTTTGCTGCGAAAATAAAAAACGTCGTCTGGCCGTATCTGGATACCGCCGTGGAGGACGCCCCGGTCTACTATGAGGACACCGGCGACAAAATGGGAACCGTGACCAGGGTCATCCGGGATGCCGACGGTGACCCGACGGGCTACCGCGTCCGCCACGAGGAAACCGGGGTGGAGACCACCCTTGACCGGGATGCACTGCAGCGGACCAGGCAGGGACTGCTCTTCGTGCCCCTCTGGTACTCAGAGGCCCGAGCGCTGCTCAGGAAGCTCGAATATATGGCGCGGCATCCCGGGCTCCGGGACGTCGTGGACTGGGCAGCCCTCACCGACCGCGAGTTGCACGACGTGGCATCCTCCCACCCGGACATGCGGCACACCGTAGCCCATGCGCGCCGGGTCAGACGGTCCCTCGAAAAGCAGCGCCGGGAACTCGAGCGGAAGCGCCGCGGCATCCGGGAACACCTGATGGAGCTCTCCGAGCAGCGGCTGCTGCGGGACATCGGCAGGCGGGCGTTCGCCGAAGGCGTCATGGAGGCCCGACGCCGGGCCCGCATCCTGGGCGTCAACATTGAACGATGCAGCGACCTGCTCGTCCGCTTCGACGCGCTCCCGTTTCTGCCGAAGCAGGCCCCGGCACATGCTGATATACCGGAGGCGGAGGAGGACATCATGCCGCTCAAAGACGTCATGCACAACATTCCCATCAGCGTCGCGGTGATGGACCGGGAGGCCGTCATCCGCAGCGTCAACGAACAGTTCACCGAAAACCTGCGGTATACGCCGGACGAGGTCAAAGGAAAGCCGCTGCCCGCCCTCGTCGTCGAGGGAACACAGCCCCTCAAAGACATCTGCGCCGACGGAGACGGCGAAGCCCGCGACGTGGAGTTCACCATCCGGGACGGCCGGGGCAGAAACCGCCACATGTACGGGCGGGCCATGCCCGTAACGGGCAACGGCCACGGGCCGGTTGTCGCGCTTGCCTTCCAGGAAAAAATGGATGAAAGCGACGAATTCCGGGAGATGCTCACCAACCAGATATCCCACGAGTTTTTCAACCCCCTCTGCATCGCCCAGGGCTACCTCTACCTGCTCGACGAAGGCAAATACGGCGATCTCACGCCGGAGCAGCAGCGCCAGGTGCGCTCCATCGCCAAAAACCTTAAACGCATCGAACATCTTGTCAAGCAGACAGTGCAAGTGAAACCGTGACCACCATCCTCCTCGTGGACGACGAACCCGACATCCACCAGATCCTGGACATCGCGCTCCGGCGGGACGACAGCAGCCTGCGGATGGAGCACGCCTACGACGGGGCGGAGGCCCTCCAGGTGTACCGGCGGCTGCAGCGGGACATCGACGGCAGATGTCTGGTGCTCATGGACATCAAGATGCCCGGGATGGACGGCATCGAGGCCACGCGGCGGCTCGTCGACATGGACCCCGACTCGTTCATCTACATTTTCACCGCCTACGCCCACACCGACTACGCGGTCGAGGCGCTCAACGCCGGCGCCCGGGGGCTCATCCAGAAATCGGATGACATCCGGGAGATGCTCGCCCGCATACAAAAGGCGGCGGCCCGCGTGGACAACATTTAAACCTCGTCGCGCATTACGATATTTGGATGGGTGACATTCAGACCTATTTTTCGGCGATAGAACGGCATGTCGAGCGGTGCTACGCCATCGCAGAGGAGGCCCGTGGCAAAGGCTACGACCCCACCCGGAAGGTGGAGGTTCCCACGGCCAACGACTTCGCGGAGCGCGTCGAGGAGCTCGTCGGGCCAGAGGGCATCGCCTCCGTTATCCGGGAGCGCCTGCAGGACATGAGCCGGGAGCAGACGGCGCTGTCCGTGGCCATCGACATCGCCGAGGAGCACGCCGGGGGCACCGAGGAGACGGTGGACCAGGCGGTGCGGACCGGCCTGGCCATCCTGACGGAGGGCGTGCTGGTGGCCCCCATCGAGGGCATCTCTGCGGTGAAGATAGCCCGCAACGCCGACGGCAGCAGCTACATCGACCTCTACTTTGCGGGGCCCATCCGCTCTGCAGGGGGGACGGGCGAAGCCATGAGCGTGCTCATCGCCGATGTGGTCCGCCGCAGGCTTGACATCGGCCGCTATCAGCCGACGGACGACGAGGTGGAGCGGTACAAGGAGGAGGTGCCCCTGTACGACCGTATCACCACGCTACAGTATTCGCCCACGCTGGGGGAAATCGAGACCATCGTCCGCAACTGTCCGGTGTGCATCAACGGCGAGCCGACCGAGCAGAAGGAGGTGGCGGGCAAACGAAACCTGCCCCGGGTCCACACCAACCGGGTGCGCGGCGGCGCCTGCCTGGTCATCGCCGAGGGGCTCTGTCTCAAGGCCCCCAAGCTGATGAAACACGTGGAGCACATGGGCCTCGAGGGCTGGGATTTTCTCACCTCCTTCATCCAGGACAACGGAGAGGAATCCGCCACCATCACCCCGTCGGCGAAGTACATGCAAAGCCTCATCGCGGGCCGCCCCGTGTTTTCGCATCCCTCCAGCAAGGGAGGATTCCGCCTTCGCTACGGGCGCGGCCGGACCTGCGGGCTGGCGTCAACCGCCATCCATCCCGCAGCGATGCACGTCCTCGACGACTTCGTGGCCCTGGGCACGCAGCTCAAAACCGAGCGCCCGGGCAAGGGCACCATCGGGACCAGCTGCGACACCATCGAGGGCCCCCTGGTTTTGCTGGACAACGGCGACTTCGTGCAATTGCATTCCTCGGCGGAGGCTAAGGAGGCCAAGGAGCACATCCATGAGATCATCGACCTCGGCGAGATACTGGTGCCCTTCGGCGAGTTCGTGGAAAACAACGCCATCATGCCGCAGGCCAGCTACTGCTACGAATGGTGGATACAGGAGCTGCAGGAAGCGCTGGACGCCCCGGACGAGGAGGCCGTGCAGCAGCAGGTTGCCGGCACACTCGGCGACAATATATCCCTCCGCGATCCGTCGCCGGGGGAGGCGTTCGCCATAGCCGCGGCGTTCGACGTGCCGCTCCATCCCCGGCATACGCTGTTCTGGCACGACGTCTCCCCAGATGACGTAGCCGTCCTCGCCAGCGCGCTGCAGCAGGCATCCTACACGGACGACCGTCTCATGCTGCCGAAAACCGGGGATGTCAAAGAGCTGCTCATCCAGCTGGGAGCCCTGCACGTCGAAAACGAGGCACAGGACACGCTCATCCTCGACCGGTGCGCCCTGCCGTTGCTGCGCTGCTGCGGCTTCATCCTTGAAGACGAGGCCATCCGGCGGCAGGTTGCCCCGGAATCCGTCGACGCGGAGGACACCCTCGAGCTGGTATCCCGGCTCTCCGGCGTAGCGGTCAGGGCCAGAGCGCCGTCGCGCATCGGCACCCGGATGGGCCGCCCCGAAAAAGCGGCGAAGCGGACCATGCGGGCCACCCCCCACGTGCTGTTCCCGGTCGGTCGGGCCGGCGGACGGGAGCGGCTGGTCAACGCGGCGGCGCGGGCCAACAAGATACAGTTCGAGGCGGGCTCCCGGCAGTGCCAGCGATGCGGCGACATCACCTACAAGACCCGCTGCCCGTGCGGCGGCACCACCGTTTCCACGGGACACATCGAGCGGCGGGAGGTCAAACTGTTCCTCGAGGTGGAGGAGGCCAAGGAGCGCATCGGCATGGTGCACATGCCCGACAAGGTCAAGGGGGTCATCGGGCTTTCGTCGGGGAGCAAGACACCGGAAAGCCTGGAGAAGGGATTGCTCCGAGCCACGCACGACGTCTACGTGTTCAAGGATGGCACCGCCCGCTTCGACATGACAAATATGCCGCTCACCCATTTCAAGCCCGCCGAGATAGGGACCCCGGTGGAGCGGCTCCGGGAGCTCGGCTACACCCATGACTGGCAGGGCAACCCTCTGGAGCGGCCGGACCAGATATGCGAGCTCCGGGTGCAGGACGTCATTCCCTCGAAGGCCGGCGGCCGGTATCTCGCCCGGGTAGCCCGGTTTGTCGACGAGCTGCTGGAACACTTTTACGACATGGAGCCCTTCTACAACGTCGACGAGCCGTCGGACCTCATCGGCAGCATGGTGGTCGGCATGTCGCCGCATACCTCCGCCGGAGCTGTCGGCCGCATCATCGGGTTCATCGACGCCGCGGTCTGCTGCGCGCATCCCTTCTACCATGCGGCCAAGCGCCGGAACTGCGACGGCGACGAGGACACCCTGATGCTCCTCATGGACGTGTTGCTCAACTTTTCGCTGGAATACATCCCGGAAAAACGGGGTGGCCACATGGACCTGCCCCTGGTGCTCGCGACGCGCATCTCCCCGGCTGAGATAGACAAGGAAGCCGAGAACCTGGACGTATTGTCCCGCTACCCGCTCCCGTTTTACCAGGCCACGATGAGACATGCCCATCCAAAGGAGATAGAGGAGCAGATGGACCTGGTAGCCGGCCGCATCGGCACCGGGCGGGAATACGACGGCTTCGGGTTCACCCACGACACCGCCGACATCGGCGACGGCGTCACCGTCTCAGCCTACAAAACCCTGGGCAGGATGGAGGAAAAACTCTACGCGCAGCTCGGCCTGGCCCGCACCATCAGAGCCGTCGACGAGAGCGACGTGGCCGCCCGGGTGATACAGACCCATTTCCTGCCCGACCTCATCGGCAACCTCCGGGCGTTCACCAAGCAGCAGGTCCGCTGCGTCAAATGCAACACCAAGTACCGGCGCATCCCGCTCAGGGGACGGTGCACCAACTGCGGCAAATCCCTGACGCTGACCGTCCACGAAAAATCAATCAAAAAATATCTGGAGCCCGCCAAGCGCATCATGGAGGAGTTCGACGTGCCCACCTACACCAGGCAGCGCCTCCTGCTGTTCGAAAAATCCGCGGAGTCGCTGTTCACCAACGACAAGGTCACGCAGACCACGCTGCAGGGCTTCGGATAGCATCCCGGGCGCTTTCCGGCCGTGTCCCGGTGCAACCGCCGTCTATTCCCGGACTTTGCCGTCGTAGACCACGTTTTTTACCACGGTTTCTATACGGGCGAGCGCCTGCCTGGTTGCCTCCAGCATTGCCTCGTCGTCGCCGTTGCTTTCCCGGTTGAGCACCAGCTGGAGGTACCCCTGAGCGATGCAGAGCGGGTTGAAAAAATGATGGGAGATGCATTCCTTGAACAGCCGCTCCCGGCAGAGCTGGTCCCGCAGGTCGTTTTCCATCTGTTCCACGGCGTCCAGGTTTCTGACCACGGCCACGTATCGTTCGCCTGCACTGTCATCGACCGGGTGGAACCGTATCTCCACCGGTATGGTTCTCCCGTTTCCATCCGGTGCATGGTAGAGCAGCCGTCCGCCGGATTGCATGGCCTCTGCCACGTCGTCGGTGCTGTCGGCGCCGTGCTGGATGACGGCTGGCAGTGGTACGCCGCGCGTTTTCTCCGGATGCCGGCCCAGGAGCGTGGCGGCTGCGGGGCTGATATAAGTGCAGCATCTGTCTGCGTCGAGCAGGATGACGCCCTCCTCAACGCTGGAGGTGGCGTGCGGCGCGGTCCGGGTGACGGTGCAGAGTTTCATATCAGGCCCCCTTTGCTTGCAAAATACAAACAGTATATGGGTCTTCATATATATTGTTTATTTTTCACAATTTTGTCCGGGCAGCACAAAACAGGGGGCATATGGTTTTTGTACCCCTCCGGGTTTCCCCGATATGGAGATACGAAAAGCCCGGCCCGCCGACGCGGAAGACATCGCAGCCCACAACATCGCCCTCGCCCGGGAAACAGAAAACACATCCATCACCCGGGACACCGCCCTCCAGGGAGTCCAGGCCATCCTCGACGACCCCGGCAAGGGCTTCTACCTCGTCGCCGTACACGAGCAGCACGTCGTCGGACAGCTCATGGTCACCTACGAATGGAGCGACTGGCGAGCCCGCCCCATCTGGTGGCTCCAGAGCGTCTACGTCACACCCTCCTGGCGGCAGCGCGGCATATTCAGCCAGCTGCTCGACACGCTCCGCGAGACAGCCGACACACATGACGTCTGCGCCCTCCGCCTCTACGTCCACCATGACAACCAGACAGCCTGCCAGGCCTACCGAAGCCTGGGGTTCACACCCCTGCCCTACCGCATGTACGGCATACCCCTATGAGCAGCGCATCCTTTTTATAGCCACGGCATAATCCATACATCCATGCATCCCTGCGGTGTACCACCGCACATGGAGATATCCCATGTCACTAAAAACCCATTTCGAAGACCGCTCCCGGTTTCTCTGCGCCGATGACAGCTACGAGACGGCAGACGTCACGCTCTTCGGCGTCCCCTACGACGGAGCCGCCAGCCTCTATCCCGGCGCCCGCCAGGGGCCATCCGCCATCCGCCAGGCCTCATGGGGACTCGAGCCCTACAGCCCCACGCTGCAGCGCTCGCTTCTCCAGCCCGAGATCTGCGACCTCCGGGACCTGCCCGTGTACGGCACGCAGCAGGAAATCTTTCACAACGTCAGACAGGTGGCACGGCAGGCCGCCGCGGACGCCACGCCGTTCCTCGCCTTCGGCGGCGACCACTCCGTCACCTACCCACTCGTCGCCGGAGCACATGACGCAGTCGACGACCTCACCCTGCTGGTCTTCGACGCCCACCTCGACCTCCGCGACGAATACCTGGGCAACCCGCTCTCGCATGCCTGCGTGGTCCGGCGCTGCCTCGAGATAACACCGGACGTCCACCATTTCGGCGGACGCTCCGGCGTCGAAGCGGAATGGAGCCACGGCCAGGTCCGCCGCCACCACGAGCTGCTGCCCGAAGCCGTCGTCGACGAGCTCCAAAGCAGCGACGCCCCCCTGTATGTCAGCATCGACATTGACGTGCTCGACCCCGCATACGCCCCGGGCGTCGGCACCCCGGAGCCCGGCGGCTGCACCACCCGGGAGCTCATCAGCGCAATCCACCGGCTACGCCCGCTACGCCACCGGCTCATCAGCTGCGACATCATGGAGGTCACCCCCGGGCAGGACCCGGCCGGCATCACCGCCAGCGCCGCGGCGCTCGTCGCCCGGGAGCTCCTGCTATCGATGGCGCCATAGAAATTTTTAAATGCCGGGGACGCCATGTTGCCCTGATACCATGGACACCGAGCTGGCAATCATCGGTGCCGGCGCCGCCGGCTACACCGCGGCCATCTACGCAGGCCGGGCAGGCATCGACGCAGTCGTCTTCGACAAGGGCGCCGGCGGCGGGCTTTCCACCTGGGCACCCCGCATAGAAAACTATCCAGGATTCCAGGAGATATCCGGCGTCGACCTCATGGACAAGATGAAAGACCACGCGGAGCCCTACGCCGCCTTCCGCTACAACGAAGCGGTCACCGACATCCAGCAAAACGGCGACGGCTTCAAGGTCACCACGACCAAGGACAGCTACACCGCAGGCGCGGTCATCATCTGCACCGGGACCACCCCCCGGCAGCTGGACGTCCCCGGCGAAAACAAACTGCGGGGGCGCGGCGTCTCCTACTGCGCCACCTGCGACGGCTCCTTCTTCAAGGACAAAAAAGTGGCCGTGGTCGGCGGCGGAAACAGCGCCGTCAACGAAGCCATCTACCTCGACGGCCTGGGCGCAGACGTGTCCATCATCCACCGGCGCGACCGGCTCCGCGCCGAAGAGGCCCTGGCCCGGGAGATCGACAGCAAAGACATCGAGGTCATATGGAACAGCGTCGTCGAAGCAATCAAAGGCGACACCGTGGTTGAAAAACTCAGCATCAAAAACCGGAAAACCGGCGAAACAACCGAGCAGCCGTTCGACGGCGTCTTCATCTCCGTCGGCGAGCAGCCCCAGTCGTCGCTCGCCGAAACGCTGGGCGTCGCCACCGACGACCACGGATACATCAAAACCGGCGAGGGACAGCGCACCAACATAGACGGCGTCTACGCCGCAGGCGACATCACCGGCGGTGTCAGGCAGGTCATCACGGCCTGCGCGGAAGGCGCAACCGCCGCGCTCACGTCCATGCACACCCTGGGGAAGAGCTATCCGTTCTAGTTTCGTTCCAAATGAGGCTGGCTGAAAGACTTCGGCTGTTACGAAATAGACGCTTTACGCATTTGTTGGAAACAGCCAAACATGGGGTTAGCAAGGGTAGGTACCGGTCCCCCCTCTCTTCGTAAAAGAGTAGGGTAAAACCGTGGTGTTGGGATTGTCAAATATTTGCTCCATTGAGGAAGTGAAACATAGCAATAGACACTGAAAGTTTAGGTTATATTTTTCGATGATTGTAAGACAGATATTAAATATCACAAGCAATAAAAAAATATTGGCTTGTATGAGCCATAGAGAAAAACAGAGGTATGATAAAATGAAAGGAAAAATACTAG
>JAWOAW010000037.1:0-8021 GCA_046498345.1 Thermoplasmatota archaeon | reverse complement strand
AGAAGAAAACGCCTACATCGCGCTCAACGAGGACGCCCTCACCGAGGAACATTCCCACATGGAGCTCGACCCCATGTGCATCCTGGGCATCGGCGCGTCGCTGGTGCCATATGCGGAGCATAATTCGTCGCCCCGTATCACCATGGGCGCCAGCATGGGCAAGCAGTCGCTCGGTTTCGGCAGCGCCAACTACCGGAAGCGGCCGGATACCCGCGGCCATCTGCTACATTACCCGGAGCGGCCCATGGTCGAGACGCATTCATCCCAGTATATCAACTTCTCAGAGCGACCGGCGGGCATGAACTTCGTGGTCGCCATCCTCTCCTACAAGGGATACAACATGGAGGACGCCCTGATCATGAACAAGGCGTCCATCCAGCGCGGCCTCGGCCGGAGCACGTTTTTCCGTGCCTATTCGGCGGAGGAGCAGCGGTATCCCGGCGGCCAGGAGGACCATTTCGAGATCCCCGACCCCGAGTGCCGGGGCGTGCGCTCCGAGGAGGCCTATGCCAACCTGTCGGAGGACGGCATCATTTCGCCGGAGAGCAGGGTGGGCAGCGACGACGTGCTGGTCGGCAAGACCTCGCCGCCCCGTTTTCTGGAGGAGCCTACCGACATTCTCATCCCGCAGAAACGCCGGGAGACCAGCGTCACCGTCCGGCATGGCGAGACCGGCGTCGTGGACACCGTCGTTTTGTCGGAGTCGGTGAACGGCTCGCGGCTGGTGAAGCTCAAGGTACGCGACCAGCGGATTCCCGAGCTGGGCGACAAGTTCGCGTCGAAGCACGGCCAGAAGGGCGTGCTCGGCCTGATACTGCCGCAGGAGGACATGCCGTTTACGGCCGAGGGCGTCACCCCAGACCTGGTTATCAATCCCCATGCGATTCCCAGCCGGATGACCGTCGGCCACGTGCTTGAGATGATCGGCGGCAAGGTCGGCGCGCTGGAGGGCCGCACCGTGGACGGCACCGCGTTTTCCGGCGAGACGGAAAAGCAGCTGCGGCAGGCGCTCATCGAAAACGGGTTCAAGCACAGCGGCAAAGAGGTCATGTACGACGGCGAGACCGGCGAGATGATCTCCGCCGACATCTTCGTCGGCTGCATCTACTATCAAAAGCTGCATCACATGGTGTCCGGCAAAATGCATGCTCGCTCCCGGGGGCCGGTGCAGATTCTCACCCGGCAGCCCACCGAAGGCCGGGCGAGAGACGGCGGCCTGCGCTTCGGGGAGATGGAGCGGGACTGCCTGGTCGGCCATGGCGCCTCGATGACCATCAAGGACCGGCTGCTGGAGGAATCCGACCTGACGGTGCAGTACGTCTGCGAAAACTGCGGTCACATCGCGGTCAAAACCAGGAAGGGATTCCTGAAATGTCCCATCTGCGGGGACGACGCCTCCATCCACCCGGTGGAGATGAGCTACGCGTTCAAGCTGCTGCTCGAGGAGCTGAAATCGCTGGCCATTGAGCCAAAACTTCGTTTAACCGAGATAGTGTGAGGGAAACAATGAGGACACATGCCCCAAAAAAGATAGATTCAATCCAGTTCGGACTGCTTTCTCCGGGAAAAATACGGAAGATGTCGGCAACGCGCATCATCACGCCTGACACCTACGACGAGGACGGTTTTCCCATAGAGATGGGCCTGATGGACCCCCGCCTGGGCGTCATCGAACCCGGATTACGCTGCAAGACCTGCCGGCAGCGGGTCGGCAAGGATGGATGCCCGGGTCATTTCGGCCACATCGAGTTGGCCATGCCGGTCATCCACGTCGGCTACGTCAAAACCATCCTGGGCATCCTGCGAGCGACATGCCGAAGCTGCGGCCATCTGCTGGTCGAAGAGCGACAGAAACAGGAGCTCAAAAAACGGTACAAGGAAATCAAGGAGGGCAAGCAGGACATCCACCGTTTTACAAAGGAGGTCATCGCGCTGGCCCGGAAGACCAAGGAATGCCCCTACTGCGGCCGGGAGAGCCCGCCGATAGAGCTGGACAAGCCCACCACGTTCCGGGAGGAGGGCCACAAGCTGACGCCCTCCGAGGTCCGGGAATGGCTGGAAAAGGTGAGCGATGCAGAGGGCAAGGACCTCTACCTGTTCGGGCTCAACCCCGAGGTGGCCCGCCCGGAATGGATGGTGCTCACCGTGCTGCCCGTGCCGCCGGTGACCACCCGGCCGTCCATCACCCTGGAGACGGGGGAGCGGAGCGAGGACGACCTGACCCACAAGCTGGTGGACACCATCCGTATCAACCAGCGGCTGCAGGAAAACCGGGATGCCGGGGCCCCGCAGCTCATCGTCGAGGACCTCTGGGAGCTCATCCAGTACCATATCACCACGTATTTTGACAACCAGACAGCCGGGATACCCCCTGCCAGGCATCGCAGCGGCCGGTCGCTCAAAACCCTGGCGCAGCGCCTCAAAGGCAAAGAGGGGCGCTTCCGGTCCAACCTGTCCGGCAAACGCGTCGATTTCTCGGCGCGAACCGTGATATCGCCGGATCCCAACATCAGCATCAACGAGGTCGGTGTGCCCATCCAGATGGCCCGCGAATTGACCGTCCGGGTGCGCGTGCATCCCCACAACATCGACTATATCCGGGAGCTCGTCGAGCGCGGCCCTGCACCGGAGGCGCCCAAGGGCATGGTCTACCTGCCCGGCGTCAATTACATCATCCGGGGCGACGGCCGGCGCATCAAGGTCACCGAGGAAAACGCGGAGAACGTGGCGGAGCGCATCGAGGTCGGCTACGTCGTCGAGAAGCAGCTCGAGGACGGCGACATCGTGCTGTTCAACCGGCAGCCGTCATTGCACCGGATGTCCATGATGGCGCATACGGTGCGGGTGCTGCCCTACAAGACGTTCCGGCTCAACCTGGCGGTCTGCCCGCCCTACAACGCCGACTTTGACGGCGACGAAATGAACCTCCATGTGCTGCAGTCGGAGGAGGCCAAGGGGGAGGCCGAGGTCCTGATGAAGGTACAGGAAAACATTCTGTCGCCGCGCTTCGGCGGCGTCATCATCGGCGCCATCCACGACCACATCAGCGGCTGCTTCCTGCTGACCTACAAGGACAAGACGTTTGACGAGTCAGCCGCCATCCGGATGCTCTCCTCTGCGGGGCTTACCGGGAACGTGACGGGGGACATGACCGGCAAGGAAATCTTCAGCATCATCCTGCCCGACGACCTCACGCTTTCCTATCAGGCGCAGTCCTGTATCAACTGCGACGAATGCAAAAAAGAAGACTGCGAGTACGACGCCTACGTGACCATCCGCGACGGCCAGCTGGAAACCGGGGTCATCGACGAGAAAAGCATCGGCGCGTTCAAGGGCATCATCCTCAACCATATCGCCCGGCAAAAAGGGCTGACGGAGGCCCGCAAGTTCATCGATCTGGTCACCAAGCTGGGCATCGCCGCCATCAACCACATCGGCTTCACCACGGGGATTGACGACGAGGACATGCCCGACGAAGCCAACATGCAGATCGACGAGCGGCTGGCCAGAGGTAAGGACAAGATCGACAGCCTGATACGGGCCTACAAGCAGGGCGAGCTCGAAGAAATCCCGGGCAGAAGCTTGGAGGAAACACTGGAGATGGAGATCATGCGGGTGACCGGCCGGGCCCGTGACCAGATGGGCGAAATCGCCAGCCATCATCTGGGCCTGGGCAACGCCGCCGTCATCATGGCCCGCTCCGGCGCCCGGGGCTCGATGCTCAACCTGTCGCAGATGGCAGGCTGCGTCGGCCAGCAGGCCGTGCGAGGCGAGCGCATCCACCGGGGATACAAGGAACGGACGCTCCCGCACTTCGAAAAAGGCGACCTGGGTGCCGACGCGAAGGGATTCGTGTCCAGCAACTACAAGAAAGGGCTCAACCCCACCGAATACTTTTTCCATTCCATGGGCGGCCGCGAAGGCCTCGTGGACACCGCCGTGCGAACCTCACGCTCCGGGTACATGCAGCGCCGGCTCATCAACGCGCTCGAAAACCTCAAGATGGAGAACGACGGCACCGTTCGCACCACATACGGCGACGTGGTCCAGTTCCAGTACGGCGAAGACGGCGTCGACCCCATGAAAAGCGTGCGCGGCAAAGCCGTCAACGTCGAAAGCGTAGTGCAGGAGGTGCTCTAGATGGCAAAAAAGGACACCATGCTGGCTCTGCAGCGCCGCGGCATTGATGAGGAGACGGCGTCGCGGCTGGCGGACGAATACACGCTGTCCTCCCTGAAGCAGGCGGATGTCGGGGCACTGGTGGACCAGGGCTTCGAGGAGGGCGAGGCGAAAGAGATTCTGGATGCCGTCGGCCGGAAAAAACAGCCTGTGCAGCAGGAATCCGCAGACGAAAAAGACGAGGAGCCATCGGAGAAACAGCAACTCATCAACGAGTTCTCGCAGGTCAAGGGCATCGGCCCGGCTAAGGGCGAGGCCCTCTACGAGTCAGGCTTCCGGAGCATGGACGAGCTGCAGCTGCAGCCCATCGAGACCATCGCCGAGGTCAGAGGCATCGGCAAAAAATATGCCAGCACCATCAAGCAGCATCTCACCCCGCCGCGGGACGAAGCCCTCAAGTTTTTCTCCGAGATAAAGGGCATCGGGCCGGCCAAGGCCGAGGCGCTCTGGGAGGCGGGCTACCACAACGAACTCGACCTCAAGGTAGCCCCGGAATACGAGCTGGAAGAAGTGGTGGGCAACGCCGCCAAAAACATAAAGGAGACCATCGGCCACATCGACGCCCGGGAGATACTGCAGCGGGTCGACTACATCCCCGAGCCATCCTACGAGGAGGCCGAGAACCGGGCATCACTCCGGGAAATCATCCGCGGCATCCTGGCCGAACACGACGAGTTTTTGCCCCGTTCGCTGGAGGACGACATCATCGACCAGGTCATAGACACAAAGATATCGAAAAAGAAGCTGCGGACGCTGGTGGAACGGGTCATCGAGGAGTACAACAAGTCGCTGATGGATCCCCTGGAGGCCTGCGGCATCGTGGGCGCCCAGTCCATAGGCGAGCCCGGCACCCAGATGACCATGCGAACGTTCCATTACGCCGGCGTCGCAGAGATAAACGTGACGCTCGGCCTGCCCCGCCTCATCGAAATCGTGGACGCCCGCAAGCAGCCGTCCACCCCGATGATGACCGTCTACCTCGAGGGAGAATACAAGGTCACCAGGGATATGGCCACCAAGATCGCCAACAAGATAGAGATCACCCGCCTCATCAACATCGCCGACGTCACCACCGACCTGGGCAACATGATGATACTCATCACGCCGAACAAAAAAGCGCTCGACCGCAAGGACATCGCCATGAAGGACATAGAGCGACGGCTCAACACCATACGGCGTGTTGAAGTCGAGCAAAACGGCGACGCATTCAAGGTCCACCCCACCGAGCCCACCTACAAGGAACTGCAGCGCATCAACGAGGAAGTCAAAAACCTTAAGATCAAGGGCATCAAGGGGATAAAGCGGGCGGTCATCCGGAAAGAAAAAGGCGAGTACATCATCTACACCGAGGGCAGCAACTTCGAAAAAATCCTCACCATTGAAGGCGTCGACAAGACGCGGACCACGACCAACGACATCTACGCCATCTACAACGTGCTGGGTATCGAGGCCGCCCGCAACGCCATCATCAAGGAGGCACACAACACCCTGCAGGAGCAGGGATTAAACGTGGACATCCGCCATATCATGCTCGTCGCCGACACCATGACCTCCGACGGCACCGTCCGGCCCATCGGCCGGCAGGGTGTCAGCGGGGAGAAAAGCTCGGTCATCGCCCGCGCCGCCTTCGAAATCACGGTCAACCATCTGCTTCGGGCGGCCAAGCAGGGAGAAATCGACGAGCTGCGCGGCGTAGCAGAAAACATCATCGTCGGACAGCCCATCAAGCTGGGCACGGGCTCCGTTGATCTCTCAGTCGACGTAGGAAAAGTCAACAAAGGTGAATAACATGGATATGCAAAAAGAACTAAACCGGCTCCTTGCCACGGGACAGGTCTACATGGGCGCCAAAGAGGCGCTGAAGCACAGCGACGACGCCAAACTCTTCATCATGGCGCACAACTGCCCGGAGAAACAGGCGGTGCTCGACGCCGCGGACAACACGCCAGTGTTCATATACCAGGGCAGCGCCATGCAGCTCGGCACCCTGTGCCGGAAGCCCTTCAGCGTTTCCGTGCTCAGCGTGGTAGACGAAGGCACCTCGAATATCATGGAGCTGAGCCAATAAATGGAAATACGGCTGTCGAACGAGGAGATGCAGTACATCGCCCTCGCCGAAGACGTCACCAATGCCCCGGTCATCGACTGCATCGAGATGGACGACCGGGTGACATTCATCGTGGAACACGGCAAGCTCGGCAAAGCCATCGGGAAAAACGCCAAAAACCTGAAGCGCCTGGAGAACATGCTGAACAAGGAGATCAAGTTCGTGGAAAACGACCAGGACACCAAACAGTTCATCCTGAACCTGTTCAAGCCGTTCGACGTGGAAGAGGTCGTGGTGATGGAGGGAGAGGACGGCCCCCAGGTCAACGTCACCATCACCCCGGAGGACAAGGGCAAGGCCATCGGGGCGAACGGCCGGAACATCAACATCCTCCGCGAGATAGCCAAGCGCCATCACAACGTCGCCCGGCTGAAAGTCCTGTAGACCCATGCGTTTTTTGTGCGACCAGATGCTGGGCACCCTGGCCAAATGGTTGCGCATCCTGGGCCATGACACCGTCTATGCCCGTGACGGCGACGACGACAGCCTGCTCGAGCAGGCCGCGGCCGAGGGGCGCGTGCTTCTCACCCGGGACAGGGAGCTGGCCGAGCGGGCCGCTGACGCGGTTTTGATTGAGAGCACCGAGCTGGAGGAGCAGCTCCGGCGGGTCGTCGCGGCCACCGGCATCGAGATACGGGAACATGCCATGCTGTCGAGGTGCACGGTCTGCAACACGCCGGTCGTCCAGGTGGAAAAAAGCAAGGTAAAAGAGGAGGTGCCGGCGCATGCATATGAAGCACATGAATCGTTCTGGACGTGCCCCGGATGCGGCCGTGTGTACTGGAAGGGAACGCACTGGGACGACATGCGCCGGTTTGTCCGGCAGCTCATGCAGTGATTACCAGATTTCTCCGCGGTACAGCGGGGTGAGCGGGCATCCCATGCATCGCTCTTTTTTATGGTGGCTGCAGGATGCGCAGGCGCAGTGCCGGCATGCTCCGTCGGGCTGGTCGGGCAGCTGCAGCGGATGGACGACCCTGTTCTGGGTGGTGGCGATGGTGTCATAGTGGAGCAGCTCCAGGCCGTCGTGTTCCTGCATGCGGGAGGCCACGGAGTGGATGGTGGACTCGGTTTCGCCGACCATGAACAGTGAAAGCCTGGTCGCGTTCTGCATGTGGAGGACGTCGACGATGTACGGGCATCGGGTAAAGGTGTCGAGCATCTGTCGGTCGCCGTTGTGGGCTATCTCCAGTTTTGCGATGGGCAGGTCGAGGCGCTGGATGTCGACGCCGATGGACCGGGAAATGAATCCCTGTTCCATGAGCTTTTTGATGCGGAGGCTGACCGCCGGCTGTGAGAGGTCTGCGGCTGCGGCGATGTCGCTCTGCGAGGCATGCGGGTTGTCCTGGAGCAGTCCGATTATTTTTCTGTCTTTGTCGTCGAGCCCGGTCATGGCGGCACCTGTTTCACACGTGCTAACAGGCTCATACTTTATAAGCTTGTTTATGCTTTATTAATTGTTACCTTTTGTTATAATAAAACTACAATTTGGGATTACTTACACTAGAATGAATGTAAAATTGTTATTAATAGTTTATGCCTTTGCTATAAGTAATAACGAGCTTTCACGGAAAGATTTATATACTATGATTTTTGACGATGCAACCTCAAATATTACTCTCATCTCGCTTTAAAAAATTCATTTTTTTTGACGGAGCAGAGAGCAATGTTTACCTGGTAAATCATCTCTTTCGTTATACAATAACTGTTGTATAACAGGGAAGAAAGTGTTTTT
>JAWOAW010000017.1:0-67209 GCA_046498345.1 Thermoplasmatota archaeon | reverse complement strand
CGTGAGAGCCCATTCTCAGGAAGCGATGTTCCAAGAAGTCATGATGAAATTCATCCTGTACGACACAGTATTGATGCGGTGAGAGATGGCTTCCTCCCGCCAGAGAGGAATCCCACTCTCAAATATTCAACACAGCAAAAAAAAGGGAAGTATTTTATAGCGTTTGTGTATATCTTAGGTTTAGGAGGTTTAACATGGAATTTGTATGGGATACAATGACCGGTGTGAATCTTGTGCTTTGTGTGGTAATACTGATTTTGGGTGCCTGGGGGTACATAAAGAAAAAGGGTGATATAGTTCCCCTGTCCATCGGGGTGGCCTTTGGTCTTTTCGGGGTTTCTCATCTCGCTACCCTCCTCGACCTTAAAGATGAACTGATGGAAGCATTGATCGTTATCAGGACGATTGCGTATCTCCTCGTGATATTTGCTCTTTATATGTACCTGATACGGAATGAAAAATGAGGATTCCCATCGGGTGAGAAATACAGATGTCTCCAACCGGCCCTCCTCCCTCTGAATAACTAACCCTGGATGGATGTTTGAGGGCAGAGTTTCAAAGTGCACCACAATGCCGGGCAGGTAAACAAAAGTTATAAACAGCCGTTGCATGCTCAACAGGATGACCACCATCGTGCACGATGACCGCTTCGCCCTTCATGACAACCCGGCTCATCCGGAGCGAGCGGAGCGCCTGCTGTCCGTGATGGAGTACGTCGAACAGCTTCCCTTCTACGGGGAGCTGGGGCACATCGCGCCGGAGCCGATATCGGAGGAGGCGCTGCTCAGGGTGCACTCGGAGGCGATGGTGGCCCGCATCAAGACCACGGTGGGCTGGCTGGACCCTGACACCTATCTCTCCGAGGACTCCTACGAGGTGGCGCGGCTGGCTGCCGGCGGCGTGGTATCCGCCTGCGACGCCGTGGCAGCAGGTGAAGCGGATAACGCGTTCGCGCTGGTCCGCCCCCCGGGGCATCATGCGACGTCGACCCGGTCCATGGGATTCTGTCTGTTCAACAACGCGGCGCTGGCGGCCGACCATCTCGCCCGGCAGGGAAAACGCGTGCTCGTGTTTGACCATGACGTGCACCATGGCAACGGCGTCGCCGATATCTTCTATGACCGCAGCGACGTGCTCTACGAGTCGATACATCTCTATCCGCATTTTCCGGGCACCGGGGCGGCCGACGAGATAGGCGTCGGCGAGGGCAAGGGATACACGGTCAATGCGCCGCTCTCTCCCCGGGTGGGCGACGAGGGCGTCCGGGCTGTCATGCGCGAGGTCATGCTTCCCGTCGCGGAGCAGTTCGACCCCGACTTCGTCATCGTCTGCGCCGGGTTTGACTCGCATCATACGGATGCGCTCGGCGGCCTGTTTTTGACCATTGATTTCTACGGCGAGCTCCTCCGGCAGCTCATGGACCTGCAGAGCCATCTGGTCTGCACATTGGAGGGCGGCTACCAGCTCGACGTGTTGAAAAAGGGGGTGGCCATCGAGCTGGGCATGCTGCACGGCACGCCGCTGACCTGTGACGACGAGGCGGACGACGGCCGCGACCCGGGCCCGGTTATCGACGACCTGCGGCGGGTGCTGGAGCCCTACTGGGATGTTTCGTCCTGAGCCCCGCAGCGTACCGTGGTCCGGATGCCCCCGCGGATGTTGAACTCGCCGATGACCTCCAGCCGGCGGGGCTGCATCACGTTCTGCAGGTCCCGGTAGATGGCGTTGGTCGCCTCCTCGTGGGTCATGTATCTGTCGCGGTATCCGTTGAGGTAGAGCTTCAGCGACTTCAGCTCCACGATGCGGCGGTCGGGCACGTAGGTGATATGGATGGTGGCAAAATCGGGGTATCCGGAGCGGGGGCACAGGCAGGTGAACTCGGAAAACTCGAGGGATACCACGTAGTCTTCATCCGGCATGGGATTGTCCCAGGTTTCAAGCTCCGCGTCGGCGATGGCTTTTTCTCCATACCTGTCGCTGGTCATCGGCTGTGAAAGCCGCATCCCGTATTTAACCTTCCCGCGTCCAACTTTTTTTATAGCCTGGCTGCGTTGCAGCCCTGTGCATGTCAACCGTCTGCCGCTGATGTTTCTGCTCGCCGTCCTGCTCTTCACCCTGGCCGCGTTCACGGCGCCCTTCGTCCTGCAGCCCCACACGGTAGGAGGGCTGGACGGCCGGGCCTGGCATGTCGACTACGAGGAGAGATGGCAGGAGATGCCGGTGCTGCCCCGCCTGGCCTATACAGCCGGGGACATGGTGTGCCACCAGAAACATGAGCGCTCCTACAGTCTGCATGGCAACCAGATGCCGGTGTGCGCCCGGGATGTCGGTCTCCTGCTCGGGCTGACCGGGGGCTTCGCGCTGGCGCTGGCTGCCACCCCGGCGGCGACGTTTCAGGGAACGTTTCGTGCCATGCTGCCCTTCGTGCAGAGCAGGACAATCGCGTTTGCCCTGCTGGCCGGGTTGCTGCTGCCGCTGCCGCTGGACGGCTTCGCTCAGCTGCTATCCGGCTACGAGAGCGTCAACGTGCTCCGGACGGCCACCGGGCTTTTGTTTGGCTTCGGTGTGGCGCTGCTGGCATCGCTGTTTCTGGTGACCGACCCGCGGCGTTACCGATAAGGATATTAACGGAAAACACATTTGTAGATATGCCCAGTGGGAAATTTGTTATCACGACCGGCGGCGTTTTGTCCGGTCTCGGCAAAGGCATCACCACCTCGTCGATAGGCCTGTTGTTCAAGATGCAGGGGTACGATGTCACGGCGATAAAGATAGACCCATATCTGAACTGCGACGCCGGCACCATGAACCCGTTCCAGCACGGCGAGGTGTTCGTGCTCGACGACGGCAGCGAGGTGGACCTCGACCTGGGCAACTACGAGCGATTCCTGGACGTCAACCTGTCAAGCAAAAACAATATCACCACCGGCCGGGTCTACCGGCGGGTCATCGAAAAAGAACGGCGGGGCGACTACCTGGGCAAAACCGTGCAGATCGTCCCCCATATCACCGACGAAATCAGGGAATGGATAAAGGACGTGGCGCGGGAAAGCGGCGCAGACCTCTGCCTCGTCGAAATCGGGGGCACCGTCGGCGACATCGAGTCCATGCCCTTCCTGGAGGCAGTGCGCCAGCTGCATCAGGAGCGCCCCGACGACGTCGTGTTCCTGCACACCACGCTGGTGCCCGTGCTCAACGTGGTCGGCGAACAAAAAACCAAGCCGACCCAGCATTCCGTCAAAGAGCTCAAGGCCATCGGCATCGACCCCGACATCATCATCGGCAGGTCCGAGGAGCCCCTGGAGCAAAAGACCCGGGAAAAAATATCGCTGTTCTGCGACGTCCCCGTGGAAGGCGTCATATCGGCCCCGGACGCCGACTGCATCTACGAGGTCCCGCTCATGCTCGACGACCAGGGCCTCACCGGCTTCCTGCTGCAGCGCTTCGGCATGGAACGGGGCGACAACCTCGACCGATGGAAACGCTTCGTTGAACGGGTGAAGCACGCCAGCCACGAGGTCACCATCGGAATCGTCGGCAAATACACCTCGCTGAGCGACTCATACATCAGCATCGAGGAGGCATTCAACCACGCCGGTGCTCCCCTGGATGCCACGGTGCACATCGAATGGATCGACGCCGAAAAACTGGAGGCAGGCGGGGAATCCCTCGACCACCTGCACGGCATCCTGGTCCCCGGCGGATTCGGCATGCGGGGGGCCGACGGCAAAATAGACGCCATCCGGTACGCCCGGGAGCACAACGTCCCCTACCTCGGCATCTGCTTCGGCTTCCAGCTCGCAGTCGTCGAATACGGCCAGAACGTACTCGGCATGCAGTGCAACAGCATCGAAATAGACCCCGACACAAAGCATCCCATCATCACCATCCTGCCCGAGCAGCACGACGTCGAAAACATGGGCGGCACCATGCGCCTTGGCGCCCAGCCCATCAAGATACGGGAGGACACGCTCGCCCATCGCCTGTATGGCTCCACCGAGATATCGGAGCGCCATCGCCACCGATACGAGGTCAACCCCGACGACATCGAGGCGCTGGAATCAGCAGGCTTGGTCTTCTCCGGGGTCTCGCCCAGCCGCCGGCGTATGGAGATAGCCGAGCTCCCCGACCACCGGTTTTACATTGCCTCGCAGTTCCATCCAGAGTTTACCTCCCGCCCCCTGGACCCGTCCCCATTATTCTACGGGTTCGTGCAGGCAGCCCTGGACAAAAAACAGGCAGACGACGATGTATAACGGTGACATCCCCAACCCGGACAAAAACGAGGACCTGTACGCCATCTACCGCGACCTGTACGCCACCGCCCGGGACTGGCTGGAAGCCGGCGCGACGCTGCACCTCGACGACCTGCTGGCCAGCATCACCGTCATAGAACGGCTGGACGAGATAGTGGACATGGACATGATAGCGCAGCATGGGCCATTGGTCTCCAGGGAGCCCACGGTTCGCTCCGTCATCGACGAGACAGGGAGTATTCTCCATGAAACGTTTTCCCGGCGTCATCTGCCGGCCGCCATGCTCCGCCAGCTGAGAGACGACCTCCGCCAAAAGATGGAAACGATGCAGAAGGTCATCGGCGGCCTGGAGTCCCGCATCGCCGGCATCGACGACCTCAAGCAGCGTATCGCCATGCGGAAGCAGATGCATGCCGTGACCGGCCTGCAGAAACGGATACGGGGGTTTGCCAACATGCTCTCCACCCTGCACGAGCTCCGATGGGAGACCTCGTTTTCGAGGACGCGCGTTGAGATAACGCCGAAACAGGACGCGGTCTTCCAGCCGCTCCAGAGCACCATCCTCCAGCTGGATATACCGGAGCCGGCCGCCGTGGAAGCCGTGATACAGGGGACAAGCCTTGCCATCACCGTGGAGGGATCGATGCACCTCTCGGTGGCCGGCCGCCCCGGCATCCCCGACGTTGACGTGGCACACGTCGTCATCGACAAAACCAGGGGCATGTCCATCGCCGGGCAGGGCCGGGAGATCACATTCGTGAAAAACGGCTCGAAGACGGATGTCCAGGTAAAAAACGCCGGAGCAGATGTCACGACGTAAATATCACGGTGAACCCGGCCAGCACCATGAACAGCATCACCAGCACGGCCAAGATCTTCCACAGGAGCTTCCTGTATTTCTCCTTCACGCTATCCCTCAATGGAGATAATGATGTCGCCCACGTTTATTAAATCTGCTGTTTTGCCGTGTATCCGATGGTCCATGTCAAACGCCACGTAGTCGCCGGGGATCGTCACCGTTTCACCGTCGACCTCTGGCAGGGATATGCTGCCCTGCTCCTCCCGTTCCCGGTACAGCTCGTCGAGGTCTCGCTCTTGCAGCTTTTCCACGATATATCCTGTTGCCCCGCCGTATTCGGGGCCTATCCTGGCGTAGTCCGGCCTGACCGCCGAGGGAACCTCCTCGGTCTCCGGGACCCCCCTCTCGATGGACAGATCCGGGATACTCAACGTGTTCCTTATGATATCGCTGCTCCCCCGTACCATCTCAAAGGCTTCACCGGTGGTGCCGTACACGGTCACGGTGTTCTCCACCGGCGCGTTCAGCGCGATGCCCTGGCTGCTCTTCCAGTCACGCAGGCTCGAAATAACCTCCTTTACCAGATTCCCGCGCCGCTCGGCCTCCTCGTCCTCCAGGACAGGCTCCGGCCATGCAGCCACATGGATGCTCGCCGCGCCGTCATGCTGCCTGAAATACCGGTGATATATCTCCTCCGCGATGTGCGGGAGAAACGGCGCCAGGAGCTTGGTGACACCCAGGCCGACCTCGTAGAGAACAGACAGTGCATCAGTGTCGCCCTCGTCGTAGACCCGGTGTTTCACCATCTCGATGTAATGGTCGGCGAACTCATGCCAGAGAAAATGCTCCGCCGCCCGTATCGCATCGGCATAGTCAAACGCGTCCATGTATTCGGTGCATTCCTGCACCACCTGGCTATACCGGGAGAGCATCCACCGGTCCACGTCGCCGAGCGACGCCGGGTCCCGGTCGCCGCCGCGGCCATGCCTTTCCAGAGCGGTGCCCACGAACCGCATGGCGCTCCACAGCTTTTTCATCAGCCGCCTGCCCCGCACCAGGTCCTTCGGCCGGAACGGGTTGTCCTCCCCCAGCTTGCACTTGGCGGCGTAGTAGCGCAACGGGTCGGCGCCATCCTCCTCCAGAATCTCGAGCGGGTCGATGACGTTCCCCAGGCTGGTATGCATCGGCCGCCCGTCGGACGACAGAATAAAGCCGCCCATCATGACCTCGTCGAACGGCCGCTCACCGGTCACCAGCAGGCAGCGCAGCACCGTGTAGAACGCCCAGGTCCGGATGATGTCATGGGCCTGCGGCCGCAGCGACATCGGGTACAGCATGTCAAACAGCCGCTCGTCCCGCATCCAGAACGCGTTGTACAATGGGCTGATAGAGGAGTCCATCCAGGTGTCGAACACGTCCTCGCTGCCATGCAGCGGGCCGCCGCAGGCCGGGCACTCGTCCACCGGTGGGTCGTCGATGGTCGGGTCGACATAGCACTGCTCCCTGGTTGCGACGACGACCTCGCCGCAGTCCGCGCACTCCCACAGCGGAATGGGCGTGGCAAAGTAGCGCTGCCGGGAGATAACCCAGTCCCATCGCAGCGAGTTCACCCAGTCCTCGAGGCGGAGCTTCATGTATTCGGGATACCAGTCCATCTCGTCGGCGGCCTCCAATACCTGCTCCTTGAACGGCAGGAGCTTGAGGAACCACTGCTCGGCCTGGGTGAACTCCACCGGGGTCTTGCAGCGCCAGCAGACACCGACGCTCTGCTCCGTCGGTTGCTGCTCCAGGAGCATGTCGTTGTCACGCAACGCTTCGATGACCGTTTCGCGGGCTTTTTCGACGGGCATGCCCTGGTAGGGGCCGGCGAGCTCGTTCATGCAGCCTGCTTCGTCGATGCAGATGTCCATGGGCAGGTCGTATTTGAACGCCATCTCGAGGTCGTCCTTGTCGCCGATGGTGCATATCATGAGCAGCCCGGTGCCAAACGTGGGGTCCACGCTGTCCTCCGTGACGATGGGCACCGGCTTGTCGTACAATGGCACCATGACCTCCTGGTCGGCCAGCCAGGGCGCCCGCTCGTCGTCGGGATGCACCGCCACCAGGTGGCAGGTGGGAAACATCTCGGGGCGCGTGGTCGCAATCTCGAGGTACTGGCCTCGCGCATCTCGGCCGATGCCGTGGTATTTTTCTATCTGCTCGGGCTGCTTCTCCGTGAAATAAAACTTGACCGTGTTCAGCGTGGTCTCCCGCTCCGCGTGCTCTATCTCGGCGTCCGCCATCGCGGTCATGCAGCGGGGGCACCAATTGACGGGAAACTCACCCTGGTAGATGTGGCCCTTGTCATACAGGTCGAGAAACGAAAGCTGGGTGATACGCCGATAGTACTCCGCATCCGTCTGATAGTAGATGCTGGGGTCCATGGACTCCCCGAGCATGGTAAACTGCCGTTTCATCTCCTCGATGTTCTCCTCGGCGAACTCCCGGCACAGCTCGATGAACTCGTGCCGGTCGATGTCCTTCCGGGTGATACCCAGCCGTTTTTCCACGCGCTCCTCAATCGGGATGCCGTTGACGTCGAAACACAAGGGAAAGAACACGTTGTAACCCCGCATGCGCTTGTACCGCGCCACGAAGTCGATGTGTGTGTAGTGAACGGCATGACCGATGTGCAGCCCGCCGGAGGCATACCGGGGCGGGTTGTCGATGGAGTAGACGTTGTCATCGTCGGGGTCGAAATGGTAGAGCTCCATCTCCTGCCAGCGCCGCTGCCATTTTTGCTCCCATGCCATCGGGTCGTAGTCGCTGCTCATCGTACCACCGGAAATAAACACGGCTTATAAGTTTGTTGATATCGGCGATGATGATGCGCTGGGGGAAGGACAAAAAATCATATAAAAAGATACGAGGTATCTGGCAGGGAACCGTGCTCCGCCGGGAAGACCGCAAGCTTTTTTGCTCTGCCGATGGCTGCGATTCTACCGTTTCTACTTTTTATGTGGTTTAACATCTACTATTCTCGGTAACATCCCTCTCCTTGGAGCGGTGGTCAGATTGCTGTGGATATCGAAAAACGGATTAGCTCCGGTTCATGGCTATGCTTTCAGCGTCTCGTTGTGCTCCCAGAGCTCGTCGCCGATGTAGTGCAGGGTTTCCACGGCTTTACCGTTTGTCTGTTCGACCATCACGGGGCCGTCGACGAGGGCGCGCCCGACGGCGATGCCCGTCCCCTCGGGGTTGCGTATCCAGACCAGGTCTTCCTGCTCGATGTCCGGGTCGGCGTCGGTGATGCCCGGTGCCATGACGTCTGCGCCGTTGAGCACGAATTTTACGGCGCCGTGGTCGACGGTGACGTACCGCTGGGATGGCTCGTGGTGGTGGATGCCGGGCAATGTCAGCATGGGCTCGCCGTCGAGGTAGAAGACGTCGATGTTACCGTCGATGATGAGCATCTCCCGGCCGTCGATGTCGGCTGTCTCGATGACCCGGTCGACGGTGACGTCGCAGCCCAGCGTCTCCTTGATATGCTGGAGGATGTCGGCTGCCTTTTTCTGCCGGACGGGGTGACGGTTACGTATCGCCATGTTTCTGCATGCGCCGGGCCATTAAAACCGTTGCCGTTGCTACATCGGGAAGACGAAGATGGGGGTCCGCCAGTCCGAGGCCACGGGTTCCTCGATGTCGGCGACGAGTGCTACCGCGGCCACGAGATAGGTCCCGGCTGGCATTACCTGGAAGGTGCCGGAGAAGCCGTCGCCCGGGGTGACGTCCGTGGTCTTGTCCACGGTTGTCTTGTCTCTGACGTCGTACAAGATAAACGTGACGGATATGACGGCGCCGGTGGTCTCCGCTGTCACCTGGATGCTTGCCCCGAGTATGAGGGTCCAGGATGGCGTATAGTTTGGCGTCAGCCTGCTTCCGTGGTAGTAGATGCCGCCGGCTGGCTCGGTGATGGTTACGGATGCGTCGCCGCCGGGTTCGGCCTGCACTGCCAGGGGAGCAAGCGGCAGGAAAAGCAGGGCCACCGCCGCTGCGAGAAGTCGTTTCATGTCCTTTCAACCAGGGGTGTGATTTAACCCTTTCCCTGTTTTTCCCGGTAGTCTTGGATGGCCTTGTGCAGCCCCTCGGCGGCCAGGTTGGAGCAGTGCATCTTGACCTGGGGAAGCCCTTCCAGGGCGTCGGCGACGTCCTCGTTACTCACCTGCATTGCCTCGTCGAGCGTCATATCTTTGGCCAGCTCGGTTATCATGCTGCTGGTGGCGATGGCAGCGGCGCATCCGAACGTCTTGAACTTGATGTCCGCCAGCCTGTCGTCCTCGACCTTGATGTGGATGGTCATCACGTCGCCGCAGACCGGGTTGCCGACCTTGCCGACGCCGTCGGGGTTTTCGAGCTCGCCCATGTTGCGGGGGTTGCGAAAGTGCTCCATGACCTTGTCGGTATATATGCTCATGTTATCTGCTCCATAATGGGGACATCTCGCGGAGTCGCTCTATGACGCCGGGAAGCACGTCGAGCACGGTGTCGACGTCCTCCTCGGTGTTGTCCCTGCCCAGCGTGAGCCGGAGGGAGCCATGGGCGTCGACCTTGTCCAGCCCGATGGCCAGCAGGACGTGCGAGGCCTGCAGCTTTTTCGAGGAGCAGGCGGAGCCCGTCGATGCTGCGATGCCCTTTTCGTCCAGGCTCAGCAGCAGTGATTCGCCCTCGATGGCGGTAAAACGGAAATGGGCGTTGTTGGGCAATCGTTGGATGGGATGCCCGTTGAGATATGTTTCCTCGATGTCCAGCACGCCGTCTATCAGCCGGTCCCGGAGCCCCGTGAGGCGCTTCTGTTCTCCATCATGCCGCGTCTTGGCCAGCTGGCATGCCGTGCCGAGGCCGACGATGCCGGGAACGTTTTCGGTCGAGGAGCGCAGCCCGTGTTCGTGGCCACCGCCGTGGAGCAGCGGCTCCAGTCGGGTGCCCTCCCGGACGTATAAGGCGCCGACTCCCTTTGGCCCGTATATTTTGTGTGCCGACAGGGAGAGCATGTCGACGCCGAGCTCGCGGACGTCCACGGGGATTTTGCCCACTGTCTGCACCGCGTCGGTGTGCACCGCCACCTCGTGCTCGTGGGCAATCCGTGCTATCTCTTTGACTGGCTCGATGGTCCCGATCTCGTTGTTGGCGTGCATGACGCTGACCAGGAGGGTGTCGCTCCGTATCGCGTCGCCGACATCGGAGGGGTCAACCATGCCGTGTTCGTCGACGGGAAGATAGGTTACGTCGAAGCCCTTTTTTTCGAGATGTTTGCAGGGCTGCAGCACCGCCGGGTGTTCTATCTGGCTGGTGATGACGTGGCCGCCGCCGTGCTGCATGGCAACGCCTTTGACTGCGAGGTTGTCGCTTTCGGTGCCGCTTCCCGTGAAAATGACCTCGTCGGGGTCGGCGCCGATGAGGCCGGCGACCTGCTCCCGGCTTTGCTCGAGGGCCTGTTTTGCTGCCGTCCCCTGGCTGTGCAGCGAGGAGGCGTTTCCGTATGTGTCGGTGAAATAGGGGGTCATGGCTTCGAGCACGTCGGGGTCGACCGGCGTGGTAGCCGCATGGTCGAGGTATATCTGTTTCATGTCAATCGCCTCTTCCCATGTCCATCATGCGTTGCAGGGGCCGCCGCGCTTCTTTGATGACACGCCTGGACAGGGAAACCGTGGGGGTTAACGTCTCTATGCTTTTTAAAACTTTTTCCAGCGTTATCTTCTTCATGTTCGGGCAGCAAGCCTTGTGTATGGGATGGAACCGCTTGTCGGGGCATTCGGTGGACAGGCGGTGGCAGAGCTCTTTTTCGGTGCCCACGATGAACGCGTCGGCGTCCCCGTAGCGGGCATCCCGTATCATACCGCCCGTGGAGAGCACCTCGTCGGCGAGGTCTATCACCGCCGGCCGGCATTCGGGATGTACCATGGTTTTCGCGCTGGGATGCTCGTGCTGCAGCGCCTGGATGTCCTCTGCTGTGATGGTGTGATGTGTGGGGCAGATGCCGGGCCACAGGATGAGGTTCCGGTCGGGGAGGAAGCGCTGGGCGTATCGGCCCAGGTGTTCGTCCGGTACGAAGATGATTGTTTCCTCCGCTAAGCTCTTAATGGCCTTGACCGCGTTGGATGAGGTGCAGCAGATGTCGCTGGCTGCCTTTACCTCGGCGGTCGTGTTGACGTAGGATACCACGCCTGCCGATGGATGTTTCTCTTTGAGTGCCTGCAGTCCCTCGACGTCCACCATGGCCGCCAGGGGGCATCTCGCCTCTTCATTCGGATGTACCACCGTTTTGTCCGGGTTGAGTATCTTCGCTGTTTCGGCCATGAAGTCGACGCCGCAGAAGACGACGGTGTCTGCGTTTGTCTCTGACGCCTGCATGGCCAGGCCGAGGGAGTCGCCGACGTAGTCGGCCACGTCTTGTACTTCGGGACGCTGGTAGTTGTGGGCGAGGATGACTGCGTTGTGTTTTTGTTTGAGCTGCCCGAGTCTGCCGTCCATTTTTAACAATTGTTATTTAGGTGGCTGTATAAATGAGTTACGGTCTATAAAAAAAGAAGGAAAAAGAGCCGGCCTACAGCTCGCCGGCTTTTATTTTCTGCTTCAGGCTGTCGAACTGGTCGTGGGTCAGTGTACACGTGTTGTCGTCTTCACCGATGGTCACGCCGCTGTCCGTGACGTCAACGCTCGGGCAACAGCCCTTTTCTCCACAGAGATATACTTTCATGATATCCTCAACAATTGTTAAGCACAGCGGATATAAAAGCGTTGCGCCCCACTTTTTTTAATCTCACGTTCCGTTATACGAACAATGACCACCTGCGACTACTGCAACCAGGAGATAGAAGGCACGGGAGTACAGCGCAGCGGAAAACACTGGCACCGGGACTGCTTCAGAAAAATGGTCCGCGAGCAGGGCTGCTGACCGGCAGAACCTATTAGTAGCGTCACCGCTTGTCCTACCCATGACATCGGACGAGCACAGCCCAGTTGGAAAAGCCGCAGCGCTCGCCAGAGAATACGAACATACCATCGGCAGCTGCCCCCAGTGTGTCCTGGCAGCGCTCCACGAAACACTCGGGATAGCCGGCCCCGAGGTCATCCAGGCCAGCGACGGCCTCGCCGGGGGAGCGGCGCTGTCCACGGCTGGCACCTGCGGCGCCCTCGCCGGTGGGATGCTGGCCATCGGCGCCGTGCTGGGCAGAAGCTACGAGGACTTCAAAGCCGGAAAGGGAGAGCGACGGGTGTTCGTCCACAGCCAGCGGCTCTACAGCCGCTTCACAAAAAAATACGGGTCTCCGGTCTGCCGCGACGTGCAGCAGCAGGTGTTAGGACGGACATATGACTTGCTCGACGCAGATGAAGCCGCAGCCTTCTCCGATCATGCATCACGGGACACCTGCCCGCAGGTGGCAGCCGACGTCGCCCGGTGGACCGCAGAGATTATCCTCGGGCTGCGCGACAGAGAAAAAAGCTAGCGGATGTCGGCAAGCAGCCGCTCAACGTGCCACCGGATGTCATCTCTGACCCTGCGATAGACCCCGGCGGGTTTACCACGCGGGTCCTCAATGCTCCAGGCGACGGTTTTCTCCTTCGGTGTTATCGGACAGCCATCGGTGCAACCCATCGTCACAATAATGTCAAACCGGTCGTTCATCTCCCCCGTCATCGCCGTCGGCCGCTGCCCGGAAATGTCGACGCCTGCCTCCGCCATGACCGCTACAGCGATATCATCCACCTCCTCGGCCGGCTGCGTGCCGGCGCTCTCCGCTTCGACATCGTCGGCCAGCGCGGTGCAGAACCCCTGGGCCATCTGGCTGCGGCAGGCGTTTTCCACGCAGACGAACAATATCTTTTTCATACATCCTCCCTGAACCGGCCGCGGGTCCGATTGGCCACGGCGACCAGGCTCAGCATGACGGGGACCTCCACCAGCACGCCGACCACGGTGGCCAGCGCCGCTCCCGAGCCCAGCCCGTAGACGGAGATGGCGACCGCCACGGCCAGCTCGAAAAAATTGCTGGCCCCGATCATCGCCGCCGGCGCAGCGATGCGATGCGGCAAATGCCAGAGGAAACTCCAGCCATAGGCCAGCCCGAAGATGACGTAGGTCTGGATGGTCAACGGCACCGCGATGAGCGCAATGTGCAGCGGGTTGTCAAGGATTTTCTCGCCCTGGAACGAAAACAGGATGACCAGGGTGAGCAGCAGCCCGATGATGGTGACCGTGTGCATCCGCCGGAGGAATACGCGGTTCAGCCATGCTTTGCCTTTGCGCTTCAGCGCCCATGTTCGAGTGAGGTAGCCCAGCGCGAGCGGGATGACCACGAACAATACCACGGAGAGCACCAGCGTGTCATAGGGCACAGATAGCCCGCTGATGCCCAGGAGAAACGACACGATGGGGACATAGGCGACAAGGATGATGAGGTCGTTGCTGGCCACCTGCACCAGCGTGTAGCTCGCATCGCCCCTGCTCAGATAGCTCCACACGAACACCATGGCCGTGCAGGGCGCCGCCCCGAGAAACACGGCCCCCGCGATGTACTGGTCCTGCAGCGACGGGCTGATAAAGTCGGCAAATACATATGTGAAGAACAGCAGCGCAAACAGGTACATGGTGAATGGCTTTATCAGCCAGTTGGTCACCCAGGTAACCAGCAGCCCCCGCGGCTTCCGGGTGACCTCGAGAATGCTCGAAAAATCCACCCGGACCATCATGGGGTATATCATCAGCCATATCAATACGGCGACGGGCAGCGACACCCGTGCATACTGCAGCCCGTCCAGCATGTCCGGGAACCAGGGAAACACTGTTCCAATAACAACGCCAGCAACGATGCACAGTGCCACCCAGAGGCTCAGATACCGCTCAAAAAAACCCAGCTTTTCATCAGGTATGCAATCACCTCTCTTTTCCTACCACAACCGTATCCCAAAGTAGCGGAGCATGAACACCACCGCGATGATCAGGATGGCCACGGCGAATATCTTCTGGATGTAGCGGCCGGCCGTCACATAGGCGTTTCCCACCCTGGCGCGCATACCCCTGGTCAGCGTGGTGAGCGGGATGACGGGCACGCCGTGCCCGAGGCCGAACACGAAGAGCAGCAGACCACCCATCAGCAGCGACGTCTTCTGAGCCAGCACCAGGATGAACACGGGCATGACCAGCGAGATGGCGCAGGGCGCCCATCCAACGGCGAAAAGAATGCCCAGGAAAAAGGCGCCGAGAACGAGCGACCTTTTACTCAGGCTTTCAAAGACTCGTCCGCCTTTCTCCATGATGTTTTGCCCACCGTCCCTCTTTTTTAGGAGCGGTGCCAGCATATCCTTCAACGGGTACACGATGTTGACGCCTAAGATGAAAAGTATGGCTCCGGCGATGAGATAAAACAGAGAGGACATCTCCACGAAAAATCCGGCATACGAGATCAGCAGCCCGATGAAAAAGAACACCAGGGCCATCCCCAGCGTAAAGACCACGCCCATGCCAAACCCCCGGAAGCTCTCCCTCTTGGTTCCCGTGCCACTCGCCGTTGCTCCCACGTAGGATATCATGGAGATGAGCAGGGCAATGGAGCAGGGGGAAAGCGCGGTGATGACGCCCAGCCCGAACATGCCCAGGAAGGTGATGTCCCGGCTGCTCGTTTCTCCCTTGAAGGTCGTCCAGTTTCCCTGTAATATCTGTTCGACGTCGTCGGCCAGCGACGTCGCCGGCTGAACGCCGTCCAGTTTCCCGGCTCCCATCCGGTAGACGTGGTAGACGCCCATGACGTCCAGCGAGGGACCGATTAATATGAGGGTAGGGTTGGCGAAGGCGCCGTCCACGGTCCAATATTCCCGGTAGTCGTCGGCCACCTGGTAGGGTGCTTCCTCCTCTATCCAGTACCAGCTCACGTTTATATCGTACCAGCGCTCGGCCAGCGTTTTGCCGTCGTCGGAGGAGGGATTTTTGCGGAGGTTGAGCGTCACGATGGAGAGATTGCCGTGGCTCATTGCCGACAGATCAGCCAGCGCCTCTATCTGCCCGCGGAGCTCTTTTTCGCATTCGATGCAGATGGGGTTCTCGAAGTTCTGCACGTGCAGGATGGTCACGTTGCCCTGGCTCTCATTCAGCGAGAACGTCCGGCCGTCCACGGCTTCAGCCGTGAAATCAGGGGCCGGGGAAAACTCTTCTCCATGGGAAAGCGTCGGCAGGACGATGAGGGCAAGAACGGCAACGAGACCGGCAACGGGAATAACGATGTTCTTTGTCTTCATGTTTCTATCCTTCATAGTATGCGATGGCATCCTCGATGTAGGTGCGCAGCCAGTCCTTGCCGGTGGTGCTCACCTTGCCGTGCCAGATGATTGTTTGCTCTCCCTCGACGGATGCCCGGGAGACGAGGACGGTGAGCGGGATGTACCATTGTCCGCTCCGAGGGTAATAGGTGTTGTAGACGTCCATGGCCCGGGGGTCGCTGCCGTCGGTCAGAAGGTCCACGTATTCTATCTGGTTCCGGTAGTCTGGGAGCACCGCTTCTAGGTCCGACTGCTGTACGATGCAGGGCTGGCAGTCGGTGCTGTGCGCCAGGATAAGCAGGGGTCTATCTTCCAGCCTGTCGTGCACCCACTGGGGATGAGAAATGTTCTCCCCGCTGCGTGGATGCCCCGCGGGATATCCCGTCCAGAAGTCGGTGCTTCCCGTCCCGACGGAATGGGTTATCGTGTAGTCGGACGAGCTGCCTCCATTATCTTCCAGGCAGCCGCCCATCATGGCCAGGAGGAGCACCGCTATGAGGATGGCTGCCAGGTGTTTCATGTTTTCGTCTCCTCCCCGGCGGGGTCCATGTCCAGCGCGGTGAAGACCGCCTCCCGGATGATTTCCTCGGGTATCTCCTCGTATGTTTCCCCGTCGTAGGATACCGTCCTGCAGTATGCGTCTCTGCCGGTCAGGCAGGAGCACGACGAGCAATAGTTTTCACCGGATTCTGCACCGGCAAGAACGTCATCGAGCGGCTGGCCGTCTATGAGAATCAGGTTGGACTGAGGGAGCTTTTCCTCCGGCAGTGTCGTCTCCGTGAACGACAGCTCGACGCCCCGCGGCTGCAGCTCCTTTTCCAGCTCCGCGATGGCTTGCTGCAGGCTCTGCCCCGTCCCGGAGCAGCGGATGCATGTGCTGCCGTCCAACTCGAGATGCCGCCATTCTATTTCTAGCGTCTTCATGTTATCGCTACTCCGGGCAGCATCGGACATTGTTTTTCATCAATTCCGTGTAGTCGTCGAGGACGTCGTGGACCCAGCAGTCGTCGTTGCCCGCGCTCTCCCTGAACACCAGGGCCATGATGTACGCCAGCTCCTTGAGCGTGGCGCCGGCCTCCAGCGCTGCCTTGAAGTGCTTCCGGACGCAGGGTGCCGACCGGCCGCGGATGGCCAGGGCGAAGCAGATGAACTGGTAGGTTTTTTCGTCGATCATTCGTTTTTCCCGGTAGAGCTCGTCTATCTTGTCCAGTTCTCCGGCGAACTCGGGGAACCATTCCTCCAGCAGCCGCATGTTATCCGGCCTCCTCCAGCAGCCGTGTGAGTTCCTCCTTTCCGGGCACGTGTCCCACGATTTTGATGTCGTCGTCGATGGCCACGGCGGGCGTCATCATGACCCCGCGCTCCATGATCTGCTCGATGCTTTCGACTTTCTGTATATCGACGTCCATCTCGAGCTCGTCGACGACCTGCCTGACCATTTTTTCCGTTGACCGGCATTTCGGGCAGCCGGTTCCCAGTATCTCTATCTTCATTTTTTCCTCATTGTATCTAGCTATCTTTTTGCATCTCATCAACCATTCGCTTCACCTCGGCTATGATGTCCTCCAGTTTTTCTTCGCTGTTTAGATTCTTGTTCTTTTTTATGCCATATCGTTCGGTGATGACTATTTCTTTGTCGACTGGTATGTCCGCGCTTTTGAGTGCCTTGCTCGCGCATTTGACCGGGCAGCCGTTGAGCGCGATGTAGCCGTCGCTGCTTTTTCCCTGATGTATGATGCCTTCGATGCCCAGGGGGAGTCCTAGGGCGCAGACGAAATCTGTATTCTCTCTTTCATCAAGCGTTTGTACGACCGTCTTCGTGGACAGCATCCCCACGTTGCAGGCCCCCGAGCAGGGCAGTATGCCTATCTTTTTCATATGTTTTCACCTCTTTTTTGTTGCAGGCGCTTGGATGCAAAGGCGTACATTTTCTCGTCGCCTGCTGCACTGATGTCTCTGGCAAACATAACTACTTCATTGATGTCATCCATTGGCACCTCCAGCTCTTTTGCTTTCTTCAAATGATGTCTAAAACACGGGCGGCAGTGCCCGGCTATCGAGGCCGCTATGCCAGCTAGTTCTTTGGCCGTTTCATCCATGGTTTTCCTCCGCTTCGTATATTTTTTCCAGCAGGACGACTATCTCCCGACCGTGGGAGGTGAGCGAGTAGATGAGATAATTGCCGAGATGCTCCGGCTCTATCAGCCCGGCATCTTTTAGCCTGGCGATGTGATAGGAGCATTTCGAGTAGGTGCAGCCGGTCAGCTCCGCCAGCATGCAGACGCACATCCGCTGCCGGGCCAGCGCCAGGAGCATCGTCAGCCGTTTCTCGTCGCCCAGCACCTTTGTCATGGTGGCCATCGCCATCGTGTCATGCTTCGCCAGCGACCGGTATATCTCATCGAAGCCGCCCTTTGCTTCCATTTCCCGCTCGATTATGTCGGGGATCTCTACATCTATGTTTTCCAGAGAACAACACTTCTTCATGCTATTCCTCCGTACAGGTATCCCACCAGGGTTGAGATGACGACGACCAGGAAAATGTATACCCCGGCCTTCCGGAGCCCCATCACCCGGACGATGACCACCATGTTGGGCAGGCTCAGCGAGGGCCCGGCGAGGAGCAATGCCAGCGCCGGTCCGGCTCCCATGATACCAGAGCCAAAGCCGAACAGGTCGTTGACGATGGGAACCTCCAGCAGCGTCGGCATGTACAGCACGGCGCCGATGACCGATGCGGTGAAGCAGGAGGTGAGGCTGTTCCCGCCGATGTAGTCCTTGACCAGCACGCCGACCGCTTCCTCCGCCGGCGCATCGACGAACTGCGCTGCGACGCCGCCGATGACGCCGACCAGGAACACGCCGCCCAGCAGAACGGGGAAAATGCGCTTGGTCAGGAACCAGGTCTGGCTGCCCCATTCTTTGACCTCCGTCCGGCTGTAGTAGAATATGAGGAGGACGGCGATGAGGATGGTGAGCGCATATATGATGGGGAACTTGGTCATCCAGGAGATGCCGGTGGTCGCAACAACCAGAATGGCGACGAGGGCAACGAAGACGGTGAGCGACGGCCACCGTTTTTCGTCGTCGTCGCTCGCCTGGTACTGGAAGTCGGGGTTGGACTGTGTGTCACGGTCATGCTGCTTGAACACAGTTGCCATGACGAGCCCGATGACGATGGCCATCGTCACGGCGGCGAGAGCCCGGGCGGCGCCCATCTGCCAGCCGAGTATCCGGGCGGTGAGCACGATGGCCAGGACGTTGACCGCTGGCCCGGAGTACAGGAAGGCCGATGCTGGGCCGATGCCCGCCCCACGCTTGTAGATGCCTGCAAACAAGGGAAGGACGGTGCACGAGCAGACCGCCAGGATGGCCCCTGAGACGGATGCGATGGAATAGGAGACGTATTTTTTGGCCTGCGCCCCGAAGTATCGGAGGATGCTCTGCTTTGAGACGAAGGCGGCGATGGCCCCGGCTATGAAAAACGCCGGGATGAGGCAGGTGAGCACGTGCTCGGACAGGTAGCTTGCCAGCATGTCGATGCCGGCCTGGGCTATTTCCATCATGGCATCACTGTTTCAACCTATTTTGAAATGGTATGTCGGGCAGGTATAAAAGCTTTTTCATTTAAACTTATTTTGAAATAAGAATGGTGTCTTCGTACGGTGGCCGCCAGCCATCCGGGAGGATCATCTGCGCCCACGCAATCGCGTCGCTACATCCCCAGCAGCGTCGATATCTTCTCCAGTACTGCGTCATCAACGGACAGATTCCAGTCTTCTTCAAGCATTTCGCGCACCATCTGCTTTCCGTTTTCTTTACCGGGCAACAGCCCGATAAATCGACGGTAGATACCAGGCGTCACCTGGTACATGTGCACGAGACCTTCAACCGACGTATCGATGTCCTTTATATCCCGCGGCGTGGCCATGCATTTTTGTGGCATCAATGGACAGGTAATCGTCTCCCGCTGGAATGAAAATTCGAAAAATTTCTGGCACATCGGACAGAAATACCGTCCCATCGGGCTGTCACCCAGGATGGCTACGTCGTCGAATCGTATCCGCCTCGAAATCCCGAGCTGCGAAGCCAGACGGGGTACCGCATGCTCCAGGAGCCTGAACAGCACATCCCGGTCCCAGACCGTACCCGCGTCCATGACCACGAAGGTAATAGCATCGGCACCGACGCGCTGTGCGGTTTCGCATCCGCTGGCTATGATAATAAAGCTCTTCAGGGTTTGCAATGGCTGCTTTTCGTAATGGATGTGCCAGTCCTCTAGAAATGCAAGGTAGCCGTCGGCCCATCCCTCGGCGATTTCTTCCACGCCGTCCGGCATCAGTCTCGCGGCCAGCCGCTGCGGTATCTTCGGGTAGAACAGCCCGAAACGCTCCAGCCCCTCCGTTGTCTCCGGCGGCAGGTTTTCAACGGCGACGGGCGTGTTAAGACACATCCTGGGCATATAGGGGCACCGCGGCTCGTCCAGCCGGAACAGCTTTTTACAGGTCACACACCAGTATCGTCCCGAGGGCGACGGCTCCCCGGACGGCAGGCCTTTGACCTTCTCCATGACCTTTTCTTTGCTGCCGAACATGGTCAGTCCTCTCCCGCAAACCGTTTCGAAGCAGGCATCCCTCCGATGCCCCAATGCGTCTTCGGTACCTCGGTGACCACGACCTCGACCGCTTCAGGGGGGATGCCCCTGCGCTCGAACATCGCGGTTGCCTCTTCGATGACCTGCCGTGCGTTGTCCGCTCCAAATCCTTCCCATACCTTTATCTCGACGATCGGCATGCATATACCTCCTCCCGGATATATCCTCTGGCTTGTTATAAACTATCCGACTCGCCGGGTACCGCTCATAGACAGCTGGAAATGCATGGAGAGGAATCGTGTGCTGCCGCCGCCCTCCCTCCCGAAGGCCATCCAAACAATTTATATAACCCAATGCTTTTCAGGGTTAAAATGGCCAAAGGACTCTCCCACTACCTCAGAGAAGCATGGAAACAGCCCGACACCGGCCACCGGTCGCCGCAGTGGAACCGCCTCATCCAATGGCGCAAGGACGACAGCGTCGTCCGCGTTGAACGCCCGACCAGGCCGGACAGAGCCCGGAGCCTCGGCTACAAGGCAAAACAGGGATTCGTCATCGTCCGCTCCAGAGTCCGCAAGGGCAGCCGCAGAAAACAGCGCCCAACCGGCGGCCGACGACCGGCCCGCATGGGCGTCAAAAAAATCACCGGAGCCAAGTCGATACAGCGCATGGCCGAGGAACGAGCCGCCAAGCGCCATCCCAACCTGGAAGTGCTCAACTCATACAAGGTCGGCGCCGACGGGCGGCAGCACTACTACGAGGTCATCCTCGTCGACCCCAGCCATCCCGCCATCGTCAACGACGACGACATCAGCTGGATTACAGGGGAGCGAAGCCGCGTCCACAAGGGAAAGACGTCGGCGGGCAAAAAAGGACGAGGCCTCCGCCGGAAGGGCAAAGGCGCCGAAAAAATACGGCCCAGCATCGGAGCCCACGACGGCAAGGGCAAATAAGGCATGGACCCCCCGTTCCACTACGTCCGGCTCACCACGTTTTGTTACCAGACAGAAAACAAGGACATGGTACGCGAAGCGCTGTCCCACGTCGCCTACGGCGACCCTGACGGCGACATCTGCGAGGAAGCCATCGAGGGACAGTTCGGGGACACCATCACCGTCATGCATGCCAGGCTGAGGCGCTCCCGGGACATCCGCGCTCTCAGCCGGCGGGTGCTCCCCCTGCTATCGGAGGAAGACGTCGAGGGTAAAGTCGACAACAAATGGTTTTTCCATCTCCGGTTTGACAAGGAAGCGGCCTTCCACGGCCATCTGGAGCCCTCGGATGGCACAAACGTCGTCACGCTGAAAGGCAAAATCCGGGTGTACCCGGCCAGCCGTGAGCGAGCCGTGGCCTGCCTCCGGGAATACGTGGCCTCCAATAATAATTAATAGAGGGAACGCATATTACGATGATGGCACAGACCGTTGTGACCTGTCCCAACTGCGAGACCTCCTTTGAGGTGGACGTCAACGCCACCCGCGGAAAATGTCCATCCTGCAGCATCTCACTGATATATGAGGATGTCCCCGCCGCCCGGCAGACCCCGCAGCCCCCGGAGCCATCCCGCGGGGGACGAAAGGGACAAAAGCAGGAAAAAGCATCCACGCCACAATCGGAGCAGCGGGAGCAGCCAGATGCCGATGTTGTCGAGGAAACCGTGGACATCGGGCGTGTCGAGGCAGCCGTGGACGCCATCGTCGAGCGGACCGTCACCGACCGAAAAACGCGCGCCGCCGACATCGCCGCCGTGGAATCCATCGAGCCGGAGCGCGACTACTCCGACGTGGACAAAAAAGTCGAAAAGCTGCTGTCTAGAGAGTGAACACCCATATCTCGGGTTCGGACGGCAGGTCGCTTTTCTCCACCTCTATCTCGTTGGCCACATGCCGTATCGCGTAACGGGGGCGGGCGGCATCCAGAAATGTGTCGATGCGTTCGATGGGCAGCGACAGCCCGCCGACCTTGTAATGCATGGGGATGACCACCGAGGGATTGATGGTGTTGCATACCTCCAGAGCTTCTTCGCCGCCGATGGTGAACACGCCGCCGACCGGCACGAAGAGCACGTCGATGTCGCCGATCTGTTCAGCCAGCTCGTCGTCGATGGCATGGCCCAGGTCGCCGAGATGGCAGAAGGTAATGCCGTCCATGACAAAGCGGAATATGGATATGTCCCCCCGTTTTGCGCCGTCCTCCCGGTCATGGTGGCCGGGATATGCGGCAATCTGGATGTCGTGCACCGTTGTTTCCCCGTCCCGGACGACCGTCGTGTCGTCCTTTTTGACCGCCTTGACCTTGTTGTGGTCGTAGTGGTCGTGGGAGACCAGCACCACGTCTGCCCGGACGCCGGGCGGCTGGATGCCGATCGAGCTGCCGTCATGGGGATCCGTTACCAGGGTCACGTCGTCAGTCAGCTCGAAGCATGAATGGCCGTGCCACCGTACGTTGATCATCCTATCCCCAGCATGCGTTTCAACTTGTCAAGGAGGCCTTCTTTTTCGACGGGGACGTGTGTATGCCAGGTGTCGTTGAACCACAGATGAGCGGCTCCGGCGCTGTCGACGTGCACCGCAATCTTCTGGTCCTGCGCGATGCCTTCCATGCCGTCGCCGCGGAAGACGGGCACGCGCTCGTGGGCGGTGTCCTTGATGGTCACGGTTGCCTTGTCGCCCTGCAGGTGTATCGACGCGTTGTCGGGCCCGATAGGTTCTGCGACCACGGCTTTTTTGACCGATGGCTTTTCTGCCTTCCCCGCGGTCATCTTCCGGGCTTGTTTCACCCATCGCCTGAAGCGTTTTTGGGATATGTCGATGTCGTCGGCGACGCAGGCGTCTGCATCGGCCAGCTCCTCGGGCGTGGTGATGCCCTGCTCGTGCAGCCGCGTGCTGTAGGCGGGGCCGATGCCCTGGATGTCGGTGAGCAGCTTCATGTCCCGGGCGCGCTCCTGCCATTCCGTGAGGCGTTCCGTTGAGATGCCGGTCTCTTTCGCGATGCGGTCGAGCTGCATCGTCCGCAGGTCGGCGACATCGTTGATGCCTGCCTCGCGGAGTTTTTTGCCATACTGCCGGCCGATTCCTTTTATCGATGTAACGTCCATATTCCCCACAGACTGTATGCGCAGTTCTATATAAAAAAGTTCGTGGATGCAGGGAAGCCGCTTTCAACAACTATATAAAATGACAGCACATACTCTTTGCCATGGTACTGCCAACCGACTTGCTAGAAAGCTCGCTCAACAAGGACATATCGCTTCTGCTCAAAGACGGCCGCGTTTTGGAGGGCCGGCTGTCGGGCTACGACCAGTACATGAACCTGGTCATCGAGGACACCCGGGAGACGAAGGGAGACGCTGAACGACGCCTGGGCAAGGTCGTGCTGCGCGGCAACAACATCGTCAGTATTTCTGTCAAGTGATGCCAAAACTATATAAAATGCCGGCATCTTTGCGATACGAATGAATATATCGAACATGAAGCTGTCCTCCATCGAAGCGCGCCGCTACTCGGAGCCGCAGCAGCGACCGCAGAACGTGCGCATCGACCACAACAGCACCGTCACGCTTTTTTCTGCTAAGGGTGCCAATGAGGCGTCGATCGAGTTCCAGTATACGGCCAGCTATGGCCCGCTCGGTCTCATCAAGCTTTCAGGGGACTTTCATTTCACGGCTGACAACGCCCGGGAGATAGCGGAGCAGTGGAGCGAAAACAAGAACATGCCCGAAGAGGTGGCCTCCCATATCCATACCGCCATCATGCATTTTTGTCTCCCCGAGGCGGTCATGGTGTCCCGCGACCTCCGTCTGCCGCCCCCGATTCCCATGCCGCAGGTCAAGTTCGACAAGGACAAGGGAGCCCAGCAGCAGGGCAAGGGCGGGTTCAGCCCCGAGGTTGCATAAACCTAAATCCTTTACGCGTTCGAGAAAAAATTTAAAATGCGTAAAGATATTACGCATATGGGATTTCAACTCCAGGTAACAAAAAACACCCCGCTCACCGGGGAGGACGACTACGAAGCCGTCGCGGTACAGTTTCTCAAGCACATCGGCTACCTTTCACGGGGCTCCGACACCACGTCGATACCCTACCGGCTCTTCGAATGCTTCCTGCTGCACCCCGGCAAAGAATGGCAGGTGGACGAACTGGCCGTCGAGCTCGACGCGACCAAGGCCACCGTCTACCGGCATCTCAACAAGCTCAAAGGCCTCGACATCCTCGAGGAGGGCAAGGCCGGCGAGGGCACCACGCAGCGGAAGACCTACCGGCTGCGCTACGGCAACCTCGCCAAGGCCTGGAACTTCGTGGAGGCGCACGTCAAGGTCGCCATGGACAACTACGCTGAAACCGTCACGCATTTACACAAGCTCGTCGAACGGAGGGTGCTTGATGGAAGAGATTGAGCTCACCGACGGCTCCGGCTGCATCATCCGCTCCCAGGACGCCAGCGAAGAACCGCTCACATCGCATGGCAACCTCGAAGGATTCACCTACATCGGCAAGGACGAGGCATTGTGCATCCGCCTGGGCGAGGAGCACGACGAGCTGGCCGACAAGATACGCGTGATACCCGTGGGCAACATCATCTGCATCGACCTGCTCGACCACGAGACGCAGCACAGCAGCGCCGGCAAACCGGACCACTATTTCGGGTGACACCATGAGCATGCAGATCGGTATCGTGGGCAAGCCAAACGTGGGCAAGACCACGTTTTTCAACGCGGCCACCAACGCCGGCGGGGAAATGGCAGCCTACCCGTTCACCACCATCGACGCCAACCGCGGGGTCATGTACGCCCGGACGCGGTGCCCCTGCCAGGATTTCGACGTGACCTGCACCCCGCACAACGCCGTATGCAGAGACGGCATCCGCTACGTCCCCATCGAAGCCATCGACGTCGCCGGGCTGGTGCCCAAGGCCCACGAGGGACGCGGCCTGGGCAACAAGTTTCTCGACGACCTCCGGCAGGCATCCTGCCTCATCCACATCATCGACGCATCCGGCTCCACCAATGCCGAGGGAGAGATGTGCGAGACAGGCGAACACGACCCCCGGCAGGACGTCGCCTTTCTGGAGGAAGAGCTCGACCACTGGATACACGGCATCATCATGCGCGACTGGGAGCGCATCAGCCGGAAATGCGCCCTGGAGGACAAAAAAGCCAGCGCTGCCCTGGCCGACCGGCTCACCGGGCTGGGTGTCAGCGAGGCGGACATCACCCTGGCCCTGCGGAAGACCGGGCTGGAGGGCAACCCCACGGGATGGAGCGAGGCGGACATGTTCCAGCTGGCCTCGGCTATCCGGCGGGCGGGCAAGCCCATCCTGCTGTCGCTCAACAAGGTGGACAAGGCCCCCGACGACGTCGTCGCCGGGATGGCCGGCGAGACGGCGATTCCGACAGCGGCGGAGGCAGAGCTGGCGCTCACCCATGCAGCCGAGCATGACATGATAGACTACCGGCCGGGCGACGGCTCCTTCGAGATATGCAGCGACGACATGAGCGAGCGGCAGCGCAAGGGCCTGGAGTACATCCGCACGCATGTGCTCGACCGGTATGGCGGCACCGGCGTCCAGAAATGTATCAACCAGGCCGTGTTCAGCCTGCTCGACCTCATCGCGGTCTACCCGGTTGAAGATGAGACGCATCTCACCGACAAAAAAGGCAACGTGCTCCCCGACGTGTTCCTGGTTCCCCGTGGCTCCACGGTCATCGACCTGGCCTACAAGGTGCACACCGACCTCGGCGAGGGATTCATCCGGGCCATCGACGCCCGGACGCAGCGGGTCGTGGGCCACGACCACGAGCTCCACAACGGGGACATCATCCGCATCGTGGCGAAAAAATAGCGATATGTTCCCGGTGTACACTCTGTATGCGGAGTCCTCTATAGGAATCTAGTGTAATATCCACGGCGGCGGACAATCATATCTGTCAGGATTCAAAAACGATTTCCTGCCTGGGCTCCAGCTGCATCTTGGGAGACAGCGTTTGCTTTTCCCGGACCGCCTCGTTGTAGGCCGCCTCGCCGCCCGCTTCCTCCAGCACCTGCTTTCCTGCTTCGATCTGCTGCTGGATGTTGGCGTTCACCTTCTCAATCGTCCCCGGGGCCACCACGTGGGCGAGCTTCAGCAGCAGGCCCAGCCCATATGGAAACGACTCAAGATGCATAACCGAGTCCGGCTTCGGAAAAAACCATACGCCGATGGAGTCCTCGCCGAACGCCGTTATCGGGATGCCCGCAGCCACCTGACGCTCGGGCGTCGGCCCAACGTCCACCACCTCCCAGGAGCCATCCACATATGCCTCGCCCTCGCCGTGCAACATAAAATACCCCATGGCGTCATACCATTCCTGCATCAACGGGTCCACGATAAACGTGTTGCTCCACGCCTCGATCATCTCCGGGGCATACAGCTTATAACGGGCCTTGATGCCAGCGGCGCGGCACAGCGCCACGAACACCGAGATCTCGTGCAGACAGGTCCCCGTCCCCCGGCGGAGCGTCGCCGCCACGTCGCCCATCGGCACCATCTCAAGCGTCAGCTTCCGCTTCGCAAAATCAAACGCCCGCTCGGCAAACACCCGGTCGGATACCTCAAACGCCCCGAGCTCGTTGGCCAGCGCCACCACCTCCGGCGCATGCGAGTTGCAGTACAGCGTGGGCCGCAGATACCGCTCATCCCGGTCGCAGTACCGCATATCCGCCTCGTAGGCGGGTAGCTCATACCGGCGCGGCGGACGCACATACCCCGCTCCTCCATCGCCATCGCTTTCCCGCAGACCGCGCAGCGCCCCCATGTTCGAGAGGAGCACCGTGCCCAGCGAGGAAAGCCCCTTCACCATCAACTGCAGATATGCCCTCGACGGCATGTAGCCCTTCTTTTTTATCTCTGTAAGCGTGGTCATGACGTGTCCCCTGCATATCACTGCAACGTGCCCGTATAATGACGGGTCAATTATAAATGTTGTCTCTCTGTCTCAGTCGCTTTCCCGGTAGGTATAGTTTATCTCCCGCTGGATGGCCCGGTAGAGCTTCGCGCCCTCCTGCAGCACATGTCGCTCCGTCAGCACTTCGAGCGCCTGCTCCCCGACCACCTCCATGAGCTCCTTTATCTCCTCGGGATGCGACTTCGCATATTTCACGATGTTTTCAACACTTTCCTCATCAAGCGTTATTTTCATGGTGTCACCTCACAGCCAGCAACGGCACCGGTCTTAAAGCTTTTATGCCAGCCAGTCTAGCCGCGCCGTCTGCGGAGCATCACCAGCACGGCACCCATGCCGCCGAGTGCCAGAAGCGCCGTGAAACCGGGGGTTCCACCGCCATCGTCGCCCCCGCTTCCACCGTTGTCGATATCGGGCTCATATTCCTCCGGCGCCCAATCCTGCCAGTACTCGGTGTTCGTGGCCTGGGAATACCCGGATGCCGCCCAGCCCCAGAACGATACGGTTTCATCGGTACCCAGCAGGTCGATGGTACCCGTGACCGTGTCGCCGGCGACGGAGACATTCCCGAAGCTAAAGTTGCTCGCCCCGGTGCCCATACAGGTACCGGAACCGTTGACATAGTTCATATAATAGGTGGCATCGCTGGTGTTGAAAGACGCCCAGTACCATACGTCCTCGGAATCCTCTATCTCGCCCTGAACGGTCATGGTCAGCGTCAGCATGTCTCCGCTGACATCATATGACAGCTCCGTGATGTCGATGTTCGGCTTGTCGGTCACCGCATGCGCCCACGAATACGTGCCCAGGTTTTCGCTCCACCTCCAGTGAAACACGTCACCGGTGTCATCGTCAACCGTCGCCGCGTCGGCCAGGCCGCTGCAGAGCAGCGCCATCGTTGCCAGTCCGCATACAAACAGAATAGATTTCATATACTCCTCCAGACGCTATATCGCTAGTGTCATATATATAGATTACATATATTCTTTCAAAAAGGCAGCGTGTAGCGCAGCAGCCCCGGCCGCCGTTTCACCACCTCCTTCGCCACCCGCCAGGGAAAGTCAATGTCCCCGTGCGCGGTGACAACGGCCGCGACATCCTCGTCCACCGCCCCCAGCAGCCGGTCCATCTCCCCGTCAGAAAGACCGACAAACCGTCGGCGGAGCCACACGCTCCGTTTCAGCTCCCGGCCATAGCGGCGCATAAACAACCGGCGGTAGTCCGCCGTGCCGTCGTCCAGCGCATCCGCCAGACAGTATGCGGCCACCAGCCCCGGGTACAGGCCGCCGCCCGACGTCGCCTTCACCTGCCCCGCCGCATCACCGACCAATGCAGCCCGGTCGGTGCAAAACCGCCGGCGCATCCCGACGGGAATGAGGCCCGCCTGCAGCTCATGTCGTCCAACGCCGAGACGGTCGAGCATCCGCCGGAAAAAATACATCACCCCTCGCCCGGGGGAGACGCCCAGCCCGACACGCATCTCGCCGTCAGCCGGGATACGCCACGCGAAAAAACCCGGGGCAACCCGGGAGCCCACCCAGATGTCCACATCCTCCCCTCCGCCAGCGCCGGGGACAACCGCCTGCAGCGTCTGCACATGCTCCGGCTGCGCCGGAAAACCAAGCGCCGATGCAGCCCCGCTGCACACACCGTCAGCTCCCACCACATACCGGCAGCGCAGGCTGCGGCCGCTCCCATCCGACAACACGAAGCCGCCGTCGCAGCCCCGTACACCGGACACCTTCCACGAACACCGGAGCTCGGCGCCCGCCGCCCTGGCCCGCTCCGCCATACGCCGATCGAACAGGCGCCGGTCGACGGCCAGCGCATGGGTCCGGTCGCCGCCGACATGCACCGTTGCCCCGCCGGGTGCATGCACCACGGCGCCGGAGACCTCCTGCCGGACGACGTCGCCGTCCACGCAGGCCAGGTCGAGTACCCGGGGTGTCACCAGTCCGGCGCAGCGAACCGGTTCACCCACCCGGGGATGCTCCTCGAGCACCACGGTGCGATGGCCACGCATGGCGAGCAGCCGGGCTGCCGTACATCCCACCGGGCCGGCGCCGATGACTGCCACGTCGTAACGCATCAGGTTTAAGTATTCGCTCCCTATTTATATCTTCGTCGTTATGATATCCGTCGCGTGTATGGCGCTCCTCGTCACCCGGAAAAAAGCCCGTTCGCTGCTCTCCCGGTTCGTCGTCGACAAAGACGGCAACCGCGCCGGCGAGAGCATCTCGGTCTACAACGACCTGCTCATCATCAAGCGGGAGGGCGACTTTTATGCAGTTCCGCTCAAACACGTGGACGCCGCCGGTGAAGGACTCCGAGTGAAAGGCGTTGTCCACTGGGAAAAAGCAGCCGACATGGCAGAGGAGTGGAAACAGCGTGTATAAGATGGCCATCGTGACCCCGGAGCTCCCCATATCCGAGGGCAAGCTGGCGGCGCAGGTCGCCCATGCAGCCGTAGCGTGCACGCTTCGCCTCCGCAAAAAAAACCCGATGCTGCTGCAGAAATGGCTCGACGAGGGCCAAAAAAAGGTGGTGCTCGGCACCGGCGGCGAGGACATCCAGCGCCTGGAGAGCACGGCGTCGTCGATGGGCCTGTGCACCGCGCTGATACGGGATGCAGGGCGCACGGAGCTCCCGCCGGGCACCGTCACGGCCTTGGCCATCGGTCCAGCGCAGGAGCACAAGGTGGACAAGATCACGGGCCAGCTTCCTCTGAAATGAAATCAGAGATCCGGATACTGGGCGTCGACGACATGCCGTTCACGTTTGACGACCAGCGCGTCGGCGTGGTCGGCGTGGTCATGCGCGGCAACCATTACATCGAGGGCGTGCTCTCCACGGACATCGAGGTCGACGGTCTCGACGCCACCACGCAGCTCATCGAGCTGATTATGTCGTCGAAGCATGCCGGGCAGCTCCGCGCCGTCCTGGTTGACGGCGGCGCCCTCGGCGGCTTCAACGTTGTCGACGGCCAGCGGCTCCATGAGGCAACGGATATCCCGGTGATGACGGTCACCGCGAGCCAGCCCGACGAGAAGGCGCTCATAGCTGCTCTCCAGCAGCATTTTGATGACTGGCAGCCCCGCTGGGATATCATGCGGAAGGGCGAGCTGTACCGGGTGCCGCTGCGTTATCCGCTCTACGTCAAGTCCTTTGGCCTCTCCATTGAGAAGGCCACGGACATCATCAAGCTCAGCATTATGCGGGGTGCGCTGCCGGAGCCGCTCCGCGTGGCGCATCTCATCGCAACGGGCGTCAAGACCGGCGAGTCATACGGGCGGCGGTAGAGGACAGCAACCGTTATAGCATACCCGTCGTTGCAGCCATATGCGCATCTGGGATGTCCCGCCGGCTGAGCTCTGCCGCCTGCATCTGCTCGGCGAGCACCGTGAGCTCCACGCCATATGGAGCATCCTGGTCAACGGCAAACAGGGCTACCGGTGTCACCCCGAGGTGCAGCGATGGCAGGGCAAGCTGGCTGCATTGTTCCGTCGCCATGCATTGCTGGTCGAGGAGATGAACCGGCGTGGCTACCGGCATCGGAGCCCGCTGGACCCGTCGCTGGCAACGGGCAACGGCGAGCAGGACTGCTACGTGGACACGCCGGCCGTGCAGTGCCGCCTGCTGCGGGAAAAGCCATGCGGCTGCCCGCGAAAAATTTAGAAAGAGTATTATATAGTCGTTACATTGGCTTTTTATGGGATGGGATGAATCGTCGATACAGGAAGTGTCGACCCGTATACGTGATTTTCTGGAGGTCGAGGTCGAGGTCTGCCGGGACTGCAAGCAGAGCGTGAAGGGCCCCTTCGACTGACCGCCTGCTACTGACCGAGGGTTCTGCCGTAGGCGAACAGGTCGCCGGCGTGGTAGATGTCCAGCTGCACCTGTGACATCGGCTCCAGTTGTGCCACGGGCTCGTCGTCCATGGTGACGGCGCCGCTTTCCAGGTCCAGGGTGACCACGTCGCCGCTTGCAATATCGTCTGGCATGTCGCCGGTGAGCACGGGCAGCCCCGAGTTTATAGCGTTGCGCTTGTAGATGGCCCCGAAGCTTTTCGCGATGATGGCCTGGACGCCCAGGGAGATGAAGCAGTCGACGGCCTGCTGCCGGCTGCTGCCCGACCCAAAGTTTTCTCCTGCTACCACGATGTCGCCCGGCGTGGCGCGCTCGGCGAAGTCCTCCCAGCCCGTCAGATTGTCCAGCGCATATTGCCCCATCTCGTCGATGTCGGTGATGTGGAGGTACTGGTTGTGGAAGATCATGTCGGTGTCGATGTTGTCGATGAGCTCGCCCTGGTCGTCGCGGAGCATCCATATCCGCCCGGTCAGCCTCGTTGGCTTCATGCGCCACCTCCCAGGTAGCCTGTCAGGGCGGCTCGGGCGGCCGTCTCCGGGCTGGCGAGATAGGTCTCCCCGGGTCCCTGTTTTCCCTTGAAGTTCCGGTTGGACGTGGACACCTGGACCTCGTGCCGGCCGGTCATCCCGATCTGGCCGGAGGCGCAGCCCCCGCAGCCCGGGTTGGATATCAGCGCGCCGGCTTCGTGCAGGTCGCGGAGGACGCCGCTCTGCAGCATCTGGTCCCATACCTCCCGGGTGGCGGGGACGACCTTGGCTGTGACTCCTTCGGCGATGTGGCTGCCCCGCAGGACGTCGGCCGCGGCCTGCATGTCCTCGAACCGACCGTTGGTGCAGGAGCCGATGAACACGGTGTCGACGGCCACGTCGAGCTCCGACAAGGGTTTCACGTTCGCCGGGCTGTACGGTGCCGCCACCAGCGGCTCCAGGCCGGATACGTCTATCTCGATTTCTTCGCTGTAGCATGCATCGTCGTCGGCGTACACGGGCTGCACGTCGCCGCCGCTGCGCTCCCGGCAGAACCGGAGCACCTCTTTGCTGGGTGGAATGAAGCCGATGATGCCGCCCATCTCGGTCATCATCGAGGACAGCGTGATGCGGCCCGGCAGCCCCAGCTCGTCGATGACGTCGCCCTCGAACTCGACGGCTTTGCCCAGGGCGCCCGTGCTGCCGATCTCGGCCAGCACCTTCAGGGTCAGGTCCTTGGCGGTCCATTCGCCGTCCGGCATGCCGGTGAACCGTATCCGCATGGACTCGGGTACCTCGTACCAGGTCCGCCCTGTCTTGAAGGTGAAGGCGATGTCCATATCGCCCATGCCCTGGCCGAAGGCGCCGACGGCGCCGACGATGTTGTAATGGCTGTCCGTTCCAACGGCGGTCACGCCGGGTGCGATGCGCCCCTGCTCCAGCATCACGTGGGTGCCGATGCCCATGTCGACGTCGTAGACGGGCACCCCGGTGTCGCGGGCGAACCGCCGGCAGATGTGCTGGTTGTCCGCATACTCCGGGGTCTTCGCCGGGGCGTTGCAGTCGAACGTAAACGCGGTCTTGTCCGGGTCGGCGACGTAGTCGCCGTCGTAATTGCGCTGCAGATGTTTGACCACACTGGCTCCGCCGAAGTCGCGCGCCGTCCTGAGGTCGACGTCGAGCCATATCACGTCGCCCGGCGTCGGTGTTCCATCGCCGCTGGTGTGCCGCATAAATATTTTTTCGAGGACTGTTGTTCCCATTGCATCCGGAATGCAATATGGGTATAAAACGCTCACGTTCGGATCCAGATACCGCTCGGGTAATCTTTATTAGCATCCCGGCCATCATTTCACCGATGCTGGTCTTCGTCGAATCATACGGCTGCGCCGCCAACCAGGGCGACGCGTCCATCGCCTGCGGCATCCTAGAGGCACAGGGCCATCGGCTGGCGGACAGCGCTGACGAGGCCGATGTCGTGGTGCTGTTCACCTGCTGTGTCATCCACCGGACCGAGCAGCGGATGCTCCATCGGCTCCGGGAGCTCTCGCGGCTGGACGTCGACCTCGTGGTGGCCGGCTGCATGCCCGCGGTCTACCCGGACAGGATACGGGCGGTGGCACCGCACGCCTCGATGCTCGGGCCGCGAGAGGTACACCGCATCGCCCGGCTGCTCGACGGCTGCTCGCTCCCCGAAAACAAGGCGATGCTGCCCCGCCGGGTCGGCCTGCGCCTGGATGTCCCCATCGCCGACGGCTGCCGCTACAGCTGCTCCTATTGCATTACCCGCCATGCCAGGGGACGGCTGACCTCCTACGACGAGGACGCGCTGGTCTCCGTGGCAGGGCAGGCATTGCGGCAGGGATGCCGGGAGCTCCGGCTGACCTGCCAGGACACCGCCGCCTACGGCATGGACACCAATGGGTCGCTGGAGTCGCTCGTCGGCCGCATCGCGGCGCTGCCCGGCAGCTTCCGGATCCGGGTGGGCATGATGCATCCCCTGTCGGTCAGGCAGCGGCCCGGCGTCCTCGACGTCTTCGAGCATGACAAGGTATACCGTTTTCTGCATCTGCCCCTGCAGTCGGGAAGCGCCCGGGTGCTGCAGCGCATGCGCCGGGGCTATGCTGCCCGGGATGTCCTGGACATCGTCGCCAGGGCGCGGGAAAGCTACCCGGATATCTCGGTTTCCACCGACGTCATCGTGGCCTTTCCCGGTGAAACCCGGCGGGATTTCGAGGATACCTGCACCGCCGTGCGGCGCATGCAGCCGGACGTGGTCAACGTCACCCGGTTTTCCGCCCGCCCGGGCACCGATGCCGCAGATATGGCGCGGCCGGACACCGCGATGGCGAAGCAGCGGTCCCGCACGCTTGCGGCGCTGGCGCAGGATGTCACGCGGGAGCACATGGAGCAGCAGGTCGGAACGATGACGAGCGCGCTGCTCCTGGAAAAGAGGGATGGCGGGGTGGCGGCGAAGACCGACTGCTACCGCTCGGTGTATCTGTCCGACGGCGAGACCGGTACGCTGCAGCGGGTGCGTATCACGGGCGTCGAGGGCAACCACCTGGTCGGCGAAATCGACGGAAAAGAACATATATAAACCCGGTGTATTACGCTTTTGATGATAAAAGAAGGAAGCCTGGTGCTGCCCGGCGACAGGATAGCCGCTGCCGAGGAGATTCTCCCGGGATACGGCACCGTGGAAATAGACGGCGAGATCAAGGGCACCCTGCTGGGAACCTTTACGGTCGATAAGAAAAAATCCTCGGCTGAGATCCGCCCGCTTACCAGCACGCCGCTGGTGGTCAAGGAGGGCATGACGGTCATCGCGGAGGTCAGGCATGTGATGGACAAGATGGTGCTCGTCGACATACTGTGCGTCGTGGGCGTAGACCGGGCCATCGTCGGCGGCGGCGACGGCGCCATACATATCTCCGACATCTCCAACGAATACGTGGTCAACGCCAAGGACAAATTCCGCATCGGGGACATCATCCGGGCCAGGATCACCGAGCCGGAGCCCTCGCTCCGCATGACCACCAAGGGAAAAAACCTTGGGTCGCTCAGGTCATACTGCATCGAATGCCGGAATCCCCTGGAAAAAACGGAGGGCAAGGAGGGCATCGTGCTCGAATGCCCCCGCTGCGGCCACGTAGAGGACCGGAAGATAGCAGCCGACTACGGCGAAGGCGGCTTTAACAGGGAGTGATATCATGGAGGTCAAGGTCATCGAGGAAACAGACGACGAGTTCGTGTTCGAGGTCATCGCCGAGAAAACGATTCTCAACCCGCTGAAAGAACGACTGCTCACCCATGAAAAGGTGGACTACGCCGGCTGGAACGTGGCGCATCCCCTGCTGGCCAACCCCCGGTTTACCCTCCGCGTGAACGAGGGCAATCCCCGCGACATCGTCGTTACGGCCATCCGGGAAATGCAGGAAGACATCACCAGCCTGAAGGAACAGCTCGAGGAATAGCGTGCCACCCCGCCCGCCCACGGAGGAGCGCGCCGTGGGAATGGAGGTTTTTTTGACCGACGGCCCGGGCATCGGCGGGTGCATCAAAACACGGCCGGAAGATTTCATCGTCGAGGAGCAGCCGCGGCTTCCCCCGCCCGGGGACGGCAAACAGGTCATCGCCCGGGTGACCGCAGCCCGATGGGAGACCAACGACCTGATAGAAAACATTGCATCCCGGCTGGGTATCCCCGCCGGATACATCGGCTTCGCCGGCATGAAAGACAAGCAGGCTGTTACCTCGCAGTACATGTCGTTTCCCGTGTCGCTCCAGCGGGTCAGAATGCTGGACATCCCGCGCGTCACCGTCGAGGTGCTCTACCGATCACGTAAGCCGGTCTACCGGGGCCAGCTGGCCGGCAACCATTTCCATGTCACCATACGGGACGCCTCCGGCTCAGAGGAGCAAGCGCAGGCCATCCAGCGGCAGATACACAGCACCGGCGGGTTCCCCAACTTTTTCGGCGTGCAGCGCTTCGGCATCCTCCGCCCGATAACGCACGTGGTCGGCAGATACATGGTGGCCGGCGACTATGAGCAGGCGGTGATGACCTACGCCGCCAATCCCCTGCCCGGCGAGGATGACGTCTGCTGCGGGGCGCGGCGATGGCTCCAGGAAACCCGGGATTTCGCCGGCGCGCTGGAGCGATACCCGGCCCGGCTGAACTTTGAACGGCGGATGGTAGCCTATCTGGCCGAGCATCCCGGGGACTGGACCGGAGCGCTGCGGCAGCTCCCCGGGGGACTGCTCCAAATGTTCGTGCACGCCTACCAGTCGTGGCTGTTCAACCGCATGGTGTCGGAGCGCATACGCCGGGGTATCCCCATCGACATGGCGGTGTCCGGCGACGTGGTGCTCCCCATGGACCGGGGGGACATGCAGCAGGAGAACGGGATTCCCGTCACAGGGCGAAACCTGGACAAGGTCAACCGGCAGATTGCCCGGCATCGATGCCTGCCGTCCGCGGTGCTCATCGGCACCGAGGCGATGCTGGCCGCCGGGGAGATGGGCGAGGTGGAGCAGGCGGTGCTCGACCAGGAGAATGTTTCCGGGGACGACTTTACCATTTCAGAGATGCCTTCGCTGTCCTCCCGGGGTCTCCGCCGGGCCGTCCTGGCGCCGCTCACCAGTCTTCGGATGAGCATGGCGGATGACATGGCATGGCTGTCGTTTTCGCTGCCGAAGGGCTGCTACGCCACCTGCCTGCTCCGCGAGGTCATGAAGGCGCCCATCCAAAGCTATTAATGCCAGGGCGGCATATCCACACAGGTGAAACCATGGGTGAAATGCTCGACAGCATAGAAAAAGTGCAGGCCATGATGAAGGAGCTCTCCCGGACCAACAGGGACACCATGCGCCATTTCCAGCAGTTCATGGGAAGCGTGCTGGAGCCCAATGCGCTGGACACCAAGACCAAGGAGCTCATCGCGCTGGGCACGGCTATCACGGCCCGGTGCAAGTACTGCATCGCCATTCACGTGAAAAAATGTCTTGAGGCAGGCGCAACCAGGGAGGAAATCCTTGAAGCCGCGACGGTTTCAATCCTGATGGGCGGCGGCCCGGCGATGACCTACGTGGCAGAGGTCAAGGACGCGCTGGAGGAGCTCGAGGAATAGCTTCCCCCTCTTTTTTCCCGTTTTTTCTTTTTTTAGCAGCTTTTTGTAACCTAGGGAAGGGCGTGGTATCGCCCGTTCCCGTCTCTTTTGCCGTCATATACAACAAGTCTTATATGCAACCGGCAGCTTATTATATGAGGGCGAGGGAGATAATCCCTGTGGGCATGTGTGTCGCCTCCAACCACACACTTCTCACGGTCATTACCCCCTCGTCCTTCTATTTACGGAATATGTTTCCAGGCCGCTGCACATCTAAATATTTAAAAAGCGGCAGGTCTTCTTTTCATCGATGGAAGAGATACAGCTGGCCATGATACTGCTCAACGGGGCAGTGCTGACACTCGCCGTCATCTCTCTGTACTATTTCGTCCGGCTGATGCGGGTCATAAAGATACGGCGGGGGAGCATCCTGGCCGGGAGCGCCGTGTTCCTGTTCGTGGGCTACGTGTTTTTCATCCTGCCCTGGATTACCATCGGCCGGAGCGTCGCCATCATGGAGCAGCTCTCCTACGGGTTCATACTGGTGGCGCTGGCCATCCTGTTCTACGGCGTGATACGCATCTACCGTGACTGGCGCGAGGTCATAGCATGATGCTGGAGCACGTGCTGGCATTGCTCAACGTGGCGCTGGCCATTGCCATCGTGGTGGTCATCGCCCGGGTGTATCTGATCTACCGGCGGCAGTACATCCTGTGGTTTTCGCTTTCCTTCGCCGTGGTCCCGTTCATGTTTCTCTATAGCCTGGTCTGGCCGCTGCCCGGCACCACGGAGATGGGCATCGTGGTGTTTCCCCTGTGTGTCATCGTCATCGAGGTCGGCTTCGTTCTGGCGCAGAAAAACCTGCTGATGTCCATCCGGGGCGGGGCCAGCGAGGAACATCAGATGCTGCTGCGGGACGACGTGGCGTTGCTGCGCAGCTACGAGCAGGTGGCCAACGTGTTCATCCGGAAGATCACGCCGCTTATCGGCACCGCGAGCATCGAGGAGCTGCTGGAAAGCCGCATCGACGAGCATCCCGTGCTGGCCGGCAGCTACATCGACGTCGACGAGCGGCTGAGCACCACGGCTCTGGAGGAGGTCGTCGACAAGCTGGACATGGACGACCTGGGGCTGGCATTCTATGATTTTATCGCCGGGCTCATCGACCTCTACTCGGCCTTTGTCCCCTGGAAGCAGGCCACCGACGAATGGCGGCATGCCATCGCCGAGGCGGTCCAGCAGAACGAGGGTCTGTTCACCTGGTCGCTGCCCATCGTCCTGTTCCGGCTGGTGCTGGAGCCGGTGCTCCGCCGGTGCCGCTCCGACGACATCAACGAAATCGCCATCATGCTCAACCGGAGCAAGAGCGGCATCGAGATACGCCCCGGCGGGCAGATAGACGTCCGGGCGCTCTACCGCCGCAGCAGCGACGCCGACGACCCGGTTCAGTTTATCATCGAACGGTTTCTCCACGCGCTCGACCGGATGTATCTCATCCTGAAGCAGAGCATGGGGCCCGACCGGGCGAACGCCATGATAACGGAGCATTTCCGGGCGATGCCCACCAACATCAAGGAGCGCCTGTACGGCGAGGGGCTGGTCGAGCAGCTGCCCGAGGGCATCCTGGAGGAGGAAAAGGTGACCCTGCTCAGCCGGGAGCGCCTGATAGAGGAGCTGCTGGACCGGCGGAAAAAGCTGGAGCAAGCATATCGGGAGCTGGCGGAGGCAGAGCTCGGCAAGATGAAGACCACGTTTCTGGATGTCATCGCCCATGAACTGCGCACCCCATTGACCTCCATCAAGACCTACGTCGACCTGCTGAAACAGGAACGGCTGGGTGAGCTGTCGGGGGTGCAGAAGGAAAAACTGGGCATCATGGCGCAGAACGTGGACCGGCTGACGGCGCTCATCAACGACATGCTGGAGATTCCGTCGATAGACGTGAAGGAGCTCGAGCTGCGCAAGGAGACCTTTGGAGCCCGGGAGATGATAGCGGACGTGGTGGCGGACTGCCGGGAAATCGCGGATGAAAAACGGCTGTCGGTGTCCGTCGATGTCCCCGATGCCTTGTCCCTGCACGGCGACAAAAACCTGCTGGGGAAGGCGGTCAAAAACATCCTGGTGAACGCGGTTCGCCATACCCCGGAGGGGGGCCAGGTCAGGGTAGCCGGCCTGCAGGAGGGCAGGCAGACACATCTCATGATTACGGATACGGGCCCGGGCATCTCAGAGGACAACATCGACCGGGTCTTCGACCCCTTTTACACCGGCGGTGAAAGCGGGGGCATGGGCCTCGGCCTGTCCATCGTGAAAAACATCGTAGAGGCCCACGGCGGCGATGTCTGGGTGGAAAGCCCTCCGGGCGAAGGAGCCACCTTTCACATCCGGCTTGCCGGGGGTTCGCCCTCGTGATATCCGGCCTGGCTCCCCGGGCCCTCGGCGTAAACTCCATATAACCATCCGCTTTTATGTCATGAAGCCACGTGGATGTGCAATATGAATGCCAAAGCAGGTGACAGCCCCGAGCGGCTCACGCGTATCATGTTCGTCGACGACGACCCGTCCATTCTCGATGCGGCCAAGACGGCCATCGAATCCTACGGCTACCAGGTGGTCACCGCCGAGTCGGGTGAGGACTGCCTGGAGCGGCTGGGCGAGGCGGACCTGGTCTTCCTGGACATCAAGATGCCGGATATGGACGGCATCGAAACCCTGAAACAGATAAAGCAGCGCGATGCATCGATCCCGGTCATCATGATAACGGCGTATGCCACGGTGGACAGCGCCATCGAGGCCATGAAAGAGGGCGCCTTCGACTACATCCGAAAGCCGTTCGACATGGACGAGCTGGAGGGCAGCATCCTGGCAGCCATCGAGGAGATAAAGTTCGAGCGGCTGAAACAGGTGGGACGGGAAAGCGGCGATTACATCGAAAAATTCCGGAAGCTGGCCGACGAGGCGCACGGCATCTACATCGGCACCGACGTCGAACGGGTCAAAGACATGGACGTGGAAACGATTTCGCTGCTCGCCGACTGGGAGCCCCGGGACCTGCCGGCGGTGCAGGAAGACGTGGACGCAGCCCTCGCCGACGACGTGGTCATCGCCCTGGCCGATGTCGCATATCTTCTCGACAAGCATCCCGTCGGCCAAGTGCGCGATTTCCTGCGCTGGCTCTACCGCATGGCGTCGCTGCACAAGGGGCGGCTCATATTGTCCACCGATTTCAGCGGGGTCGACGACAAGATGGCCGACGACATCCGGGAGGTCGTCGCCGACATCCGCCTGAGCCTGTTCTCCGACTCCATCTCCAACTACCTGCGCCGGCGGGTCATCCAGGCGCTGTCCGACGGCGACACCTACAGCTTCACCACCATCGCGCAGCTGCTGGACATCAAGGATAACCCGAAGCTCAGCTTTCATCTCAAGAAGCTGAAAGACGATGGGGTCATCAAGCAGGACGAGGACAAGCGCTACTTTTTGTCCCAGATGGGGCTGGACATCGCCGAGGTGCTGGAGGGCATCCGGGAGCGGCGGGTGAGCGACCAGACGGATTTCCTGTGGATGCCGCAGGAGTAGGTAAACCGGGCTTTAACGGTGTTCAAGCGGCGTTTAACGAACGGTTTTATGTGGCCTGATGTTGTTGTGGGCCATGCGAGCGATAGCTGAGACCACGGGGCAGCTGTGGAACAACCTTACGGAGCGGTTCTCGGTTCCCCGGGAAAAGTGGACGACCGTTGACTCCATGATCTATGGCATGGACAACTATTATGAGTATGACCCGGCGAGTGTCAGGGAAGCCAGAACGCAGGCCATCCGCGAGGCGTTTGACCATCATTATTCCAACAACCTGTTTTACCATCGGTACTGCAGGGACAGCAACGTCCAGCCTGGCGATGTCACATCGGAGGAGGACCTCACTGCTATCCCGAGGGTTCCCGACAGTTTTTTCAAGGACTACCCGGAGGAGGACCCCAAGAGCGTCTATGAATGGCTGTACCGCGTGTCTTCGGTGGACATCGGCGACTATGATTTTTCCGGGGGCAGCCTGCAGGATTTTCTCCACTGGGCTGAAAGCCGCCTGCGCGGCATCGTGACCCATTCCTCGGGCACCACGGGAAACTTCAGCATCATGTTCAGGGATGAGCTGACAACGAGGCGGTGGTTCTATGCGGCTGACAAAACCCTGCTGTTCTCCGTCGTCCACCCCGACGACGACGTGCAGTTCGTCTACCCCGGCCCGGTCAAGACCTATCTCACCATGGGGCACTGGATTTCAGAGGCGACCAAGATCATGGATGACGGCCAGCGCCATTTTCTGACCGAGCGGGAGCTGACCATGGACATCGTCCGGCTGATGTCCGGCCAGATACGGGGGTTCAAGGACAAGATGAAGCTGAAGCTGCTGCAGCGGGTCATGAAAAAAGGGCAATATAAGCTCATCAAGCTGCTGGAAAAACTCAACAGCGCCGGGAAACAGGTCATCATCCTGACCTTTCCATTCCAGCTCTACGACCTCATGGAGATCATGCGGGAGGAGGGCGTCAGCCTGTCGCTCGGCGACCACAACGGCATCGTCATCACCGGCGGCGGATGGAAGATACACCAGGGCAAAAAGGTGTCCCCGCAGACCTTCGCCGGCATGGTAGAGGACACGCTGGGCATTCCTCCAGAGCACTACAAGGACATCTACGGCATGTCCGAGATGAACGCGCTGGGCATGGACTGCGAGGGACGCTACAAGCACCTGCATCCCTGGCTCTACCCCATGGTGCTGGACGAAGACAACCAGCCCAAGGGATACGGCGAGGAGGGACGCTTCGCGTTTCTCGACCCCGTCTCCCACAGCTACCCCGGCTTCATCGTCACCGGGGACCACGTCAAGCTCTACGAGCGCTGCCCTGTCTGCGACCGGCCGGGCGTGGTCATGGATTCCGACATCAGCCGGATGGCCGGGGCCGAGGCGAAGGGATGCGGCAACCTGATGCGGGACTTGATTGCCGAGGAGCTGCGGTGATACCATGCTCGCGGAACTGAGAGAGGAATTCGACAAGGGATTGTTCATTCCATTGCCGATGCTGCGGAACCTGGGTGGTGCGGTCGGTGCGCTCATCTTCGTCATGGCGAAGCATCCCCGGGCTACGCTGGCCAACGTGCCGGGGTGGATGGCCCGCCTTCGCCGTTCAAAGCCTCCCTGGGGCCATCTGGAGGACGAGTCCAGATATGACTCCCGGCAGCTGCTGTCCCCGGAGGACTACGAGGATCTGCCCCCGGTGGGAACCGAAAAATATCTGCGGCCCACGCGGCTCTGCGAGAGCGACGCCCCGGAGATACGGGCCATGGCGGTCAAGCTCGGCGCCGGGGAGAAAAGCCCGCTGGAGTTCACCCGGGCCGTATACGAGTTCGTGAAAAACGAGAAAAAACTGGTGTTCAAGACCATGCGGGGGGCGCTGGGCACCTTCCGCAGCAAGGGAGGCGTCTGCCTGGACCAGCTTTCTCTGATGGCGGCGCTGCTCCGCGCCGGCGGCGTGTCGGCCAGGTATCGGCTGTATGCGCTGTCTCCGTCGCAGCAGTTCTATGACACCGTGCTAAAAGATGACCTTTTGCTGAGCGAGACGCTTGAGATGCTGGGCTTCCTGGACTCGCTGCACGGGGAGACCGAGGCCCTGGTGGACGGAAAGTGGATCCCGTTGGATTCAACGTTTTCCGACGAGCTGGAGGCGGGCATGGGGCTGCCCATCACCTCGTTCGGCGAGGAGCCCACCTGGCGGGACCGGGTGCTCACCTCCGATATCCGGTTTGAAGGGTTCCCGCTCATGTTCAGGCATCTGCTGGTTCCGGTGCTGTTTGCGCTCCGCACCACGGTTGACGTGGTGAACACCAAGCTGGACATGCTCAGGGCGCAGGGTCTGGAGACCATCGACCGGCTGGGCCGGGAGCAGTACAACGAGCAGCAGCAGAGCTCGCATATCGAGCTACCGTCGCTGGAAGAAGTCGAGGCGTTCCGAAACGGCGGGACGGTAACGGTGGACGCCGAGGCCGTGTAAGCCACGCTGTCTGCTGGCGTAACCGTTTACAGGAATCCTCGTTTGTCGAGCTCCTCGGTGATGACGTCCACGGCTCGCTCGACGTCTTCGCGTCGCTTGGCGCCGGTGCAGACGATTTTACCGGAGCCGAAAAATAGGAACACGACGGTGGGGTCCTTGAGCCTGTAGACCATGCCCGGGAATATCTCGGGCTCGTATTCGATGTTTTCCAGGCCGAGTGCCAGGGAGAGCTCCAGCAGGTTGAGATGTACGTGCAGGTCGACGGAGGCCACGATGTTCTGGATGTTGACCTCCGGCTTGATGACGTTGAACCCGAGTTCCTTCATCTTGGGGTAGAGCTTGCCGACAGCTGTTTCGATGTCCTCCTTGTTGCGGGCGCCGGTGCAGATGACTCTGCCGCTTTTGAACAGCAGAAACGCTATCTTTGGCTCTTTGATGTGGTAGACCAGCCCGGGGAACTGGTCGGGGTTGTATTTGGTGTCATCCAGGGATTCGTTGATCTTGTCCAGGTCCAGTTCTTCTGCTATCACGGTCGATGCGACCATATTCTGTATTTTAATATCAGCCATTTTATCCACCTTTTATACCTTTTATATGCTTTTATATATGCAACAGGGGGCACATAAACTTTTTGGCCTTCCTGCGGCCTATTCCACGGGCTTGAACTTGTAGCCGTAATGGATGGCACCCGCCTTTCCGTCCTGGTAGATGCGGCGGAAGCAGGACTCGACATGCATGCCGATAGACACCTCGTCCGGGTCGGTGTCCACGATCTGGGCCGTCAGATAGGTATCCTCGTCCATCCTGATGAGCGCGATGACATATGGCTCCTCGTGCTCAAAATGCGGCGGCGGGGCGTAGATGACGGTGTAGGTTTCCACGGTGCCCGTGCCCTTGAGCCGGTATTCCTCCATCTTGCCCACCGAAGCCCGCCTGCATTCAGGGCACATCGAGCGGGGTGGAAAATACACCTGGCCGCAGGCCCCGCATTTGGTTCCAATGATGTTGTAGCGCTGTGGTATCTCTCTCCAATATCGTGGTACACCCATCTATATCGCCTCCAGGATGTGAATGACGGCTGTTCCCCCCGAGCCGCCCACGTTGTGCGTCAACCCGAGCGAGGCATCGTCAACCTGGCGCTGGCCCGCCTGGCCGCGCAGCTGCAACATCAGCTCATGTACCTGCGCGATGCCGGTCGCCCCCACGGGATGCCCCTTGGACTTGAGGCCGCCGGAGGTGTTGACGGGGAGCTCGCCGTCCAGCGCGGTCAGCCCGTCCTCCACGGCGCTTCCGCCCTTGCCCTTGTCGACGAAGCCGATGTCCTCGATGGCCATGATCTCGGCGATGGTGAAGCAGTCGTGTACCTCCGCCACGTCGAGGTCGACCGGCGAGATGCCGGCTCGCTGGTATGCCCGCCGGGATGCCGTCATCGCCGCCGGGATGCCATCAAACCGGCTGCGCTCGCTCAGCGAGATGCTGTCCGCCACGGTTTCCGAGGCGGCGATCCTGATTGGCTGGTCGGTGAACTCCTGTGCCCGGTCCATGGATGCGATGATGACGGCGCCGGCGCCGTCGGTGATGGGGCTGCAGTCGAGCAGGTGCAGCGGGTCGGCCACCATGGTCGAGGTGAGCACGTCTTCCACGGATACCTCCCGCCGGTACTGCGCCTTCGGGTTCAGCGTGCCGTTGTGATGGTTTTTGACCGCCACCTGCGCCAGCTGCTCCCCCGTTGTTCCATATTTGTGCATGTGGTAGCGGGCCATCAGCGCATACAGGCCGGGGAACGTGGCCCCGAAAAAGGCCTCCCATTCCCGGTTTGCCGCCGAGGCCAGGATGTTGGTCGCCTCGGTGCCGGCCACGTCGGTCATCTTCTCCGCGCCGCCGACCACCACCACGTCGTACATGCCCGAGGCGACGGCCAGGTAGCCGTTATGGAGCGCCAAGCTGCCCGACGCGCAGGCCGCCTCAACTCTCGTGGCGGGGATGTGCAGCTCGCTCAATCCGGACACTTCGGCTGCCAGCGAGCCCAGATGCTCCTGGCCGACAAACCGCCCGGCGGACATCCCGCCGATGTACATGGCCTCGATGTCCTCGCCCTCGATGCCTGCGTCCATGATGGCGCCGATGCCGGCCTCCGCCACCAGGTCAGCCAGCGACTTCTCCCAGAGCTCGCCGAACTGGGTGAGACCGCCGCCGATGAGCGCTACGTCTCTCATGCAAACTCACCTCTGTGTTTCATGTACAGGCCGTAGTCAAGATATTCCTTGTCCTCCAGCATCCGCCGTATGTTGTTTCGCTTGTAGCCTTCGATGCCGTCGGTGACCGTGATGTCAAACGAGTCGGCGCCGGCCCCGGAGCCGTACGAGGTGGCCAGGATGCGGTCGCCGGGCTCGGCGACGTCGAGCACCGCTGACAGGCCCAGGGGCGTCGACCCTGAATAGGTGTTGCCGATGATCGAGCAGAGCAATCCCTCCTCGATCTGCTCCTTCGTAAACCCGAGCTTGCGGGCCACCCGGGATGGAAACTTGCCGTTGGGCTGATGGAAGACCGCGTAGTCGTAGTCTCCCGGCTTGGTGCCCATCTCCTCCATGAGACGCTCCGTGGCGGCCGTCACATGCCGGAAATAGGCGGGTTTGCCGGTGAAACGGCCGCCGTGGCCCGGGTAGGGCTCTCCCTCCCGACGCCAGAAATCCGGGGTGTCAGTGGTAAACGACAGGGTTTCATTTATTTCGGCGATGAGGTTGTCCCGGCCCAGGATGAACGCGGCGCCTCCCGCCGCTGCGGCATATTCCAATGCGTCGCCGGGGGCCGCCTGCGACACGTCGGCGCCGATGGCCATGCCGTAGGTAATCATGTCCGCCCTGACCAGGGCCAGGCAGTTTTGCATGGCCGCCGTGCCGGCCTTGCAGGCAAACTCGTAGTCCGCCGCGGCCAGATGAGGCGTGGCCTGTATCGCCTCGGCGACGATGGTGGCGGTGGGCTTGACCGCGTAGGGATGCGACTCCGACCCGACATACAATGCTCCGATGTCCTGGGGGTCGATGCCCGACAGCTTAACAGCCCGGCGGGCCGCCTCAACCGAGATGGTGGCGGTGTCCTCGTCGAGCGCCGGCACCGATTTCTCGTAGACCATGAGGCCGGCAGCGATCGCTGCCCCGTCGCCCCGCCACATACGGGCGATTTCCTCTGTTTTAATTCTATACTTCGGGACATACGCCCCATAACCAACAATGCCAGCTTTCATAAGCTCGCCTCTGCCCTCACATGGGCTCTCCGTATTTAAACGTGACGCTCTCCCGCCGGTGCATGTTACCCCTCCGATGCTTCCTGCCCCGGCGTTAGCTGCTCGAGCGGCACCACGGTATGCGTCTTGGTGTCCGCGACGCCGTCTATGGGCCGAATGTGGTTGAGAACCACGCTGGCCAGGACGTCCTCGCTGTCCACCGCCACCTTGGCGATGACGTCGTAGGGACCAAAAAGAGAGTACAGCTCGGTTATCTCGTCGATGGAGGCCAGCGCCTCGTGCACCGCCTGCTCCTTCGCCGGCGCAATAGAGATAAGAATGTAGCCGACAGTCATATACGTGTAATGGGCTATCGGGTTATATTGCTTGCCCCCCGTACACTAAACCTTTTAATAGCCGGCTGCCATGAAGAAGCGATGGGCATGGAGACCCTCCGGCGGAAGTATCCCAAAAAGTTTGCCACCAACCTGGAACGGGTGTTCGAGCATATCCACGGCGGCGACAAAATATTTATCGGCACCGGCTGCGGCAAGCCGTCGCATCTGGTCAAGGAACTGGCCGAGTACGTGGAAGACAATCCCAAGGCCTTCGCCGACGCCGAAGTCTTCCATGTATGGACGCTGGGTGTGGCCCCCTACGTCAAACCCAAGTTCGAGATGAACTTCCGACACAACGCCTTTTTCATCGGGGACAACACCCGGGGCGCGGTCAACAAGGGGATGGCCGACTACACCCCGATTTTTTTGTCTGCCGTCCCTGACCTGTTCCACCGGGATGTCATCCCCGTGGACGTGGCGCTCATCCAGCTGTCATCGCCCGACGAGCACGGCTACATGAGCTACGGCATCAGCGTGGACATCGTCAAGTCGGCGGTGGAAAACGCCGACGTGGTCATCGCCCAGGTCAACAAAAACATGCCCCGCGTGCTCGGGGAAAGCTTCATCCACATCGAGGACGTCGACTACGTCATCCCCCATGATGAGCCATTGCTGGAATACAAGACGGGCGAGGTGGATGAAACCACCGACGCCATCGGCAAAAACGTGGCCCGGCTGGTCGAGGACGGGGCCACCATCCAGGTCGGCTACGGCAGCATCCCCGACGCCATCGTCGCCAGCCTCCAGGGCAAGCGGGACCTGGGCGTCCACACCGAGCTGCTCACCGACGGCGTCGTCGAGCTCATGAAAAAGGGCGTGGTCACCAACGAAAAAAAATCGATACACCGGGGCAAGGCCATCGCCTCGTTCTGCATGGGGCACCAGAAAACCTACGCCTATCTCAACAACAACCCCGAGTTCGAGTTCCGGCCCATCGAGTACACCAACAAGCCCACGGTCATCGCCCAGAACTACAAGATGACGGCCATCAACACCGCCCTGGAAATCGATCTCACCGGCCAGGTCACCGCGGAATCGCTCGGCCACGAGTTCTACAGCGGCATCGGCGGCCAGGCCGACTTCATGCGCGGCGCCGCGTTGAGCGAGGGCGGCAAAAACATCATCGCGCTGCCCGCCACGGCGAAAAACGGCGAGGTATCCCGCATCGTCCCCTTCCTGAAGGAGGGCGCCGGCGTTACCCTGACCCGGGGCGACGTGCACTATGTGGTTACTGAATATGGGAGCGCCTACCTGCACGGCAAAAACATCCGTGAGCGGGCCGTGGCGCTGATAAGCATCGCGCATCCCAGGTTCCGGGAGCAGCTGCTGGAGGAGGCCAAAAAATACAACCTGGTCTACCAGGACCAGATGATGGTAACCGGGCGGGGTGGCATCTATCCAGTTGACCTGGAAAAATATGTGCATCTCCCCGACGGCACGCGGGTGCTGCTCCGGCCGGTCAAACCCGCCGACGAGGAACTGCTCAAGGACATGTTCTACAATCTTTCAAACGAGACCATCTACAAGCGGTTCATGGGCGTCAAGCATTATCTGCCCCGCCAGCAGCTGCACGAGCTGGCCAACGTCGACTACAGCAAAAACATGGCCATCGTGGCGGTCACCGGCGAAGAGGATAAAGAGGAGCTCGTGGGCGTGGGCCGCTGGGGTCTCGACGAGAACACCAACAGCGCCGAGGTCGCCTTCGTGGTCCGGGACGACTGGCAGCAGCAGGGCGTGGGCACCGAGCTGCTCAAATATCTCACGCAGATAGCCAAGCGGCGCGGCCTCTACGGCTTCACCGCCGACGTGCTGGCCAACAACCGGGGCATGCTCGAACTGTTTGAAAAAATGGATTTCACGATGGAAAAAGAACTCAAGGATGGGGTATACCACATCCGGATGCACTTCGACTGACCCGGCTCAGCAGATTTTTTCCTCGTATTTCCGTATCTTCTGCTTTATCTTTTCCTTTTTCCGTTCATACTTTTTTTTCATCCGGTCATATTTTTTGTCCGAGAGCTCATCCCGGCGCCGTTTCAGCGAGCGCAGGTCGTCGTCGATGATGGCCCGCTGCTGGTTTAAATCCTCTATCTTTTCGACGTACTTCCGCCGTTTTTTGTCCATACACCACTATACATGAGCGGGATAAAACGTTTCGCCTCGCCGTGACGTTCCATGAAGCCACAAAGCAATATATAGCCCGGGCCATTTACCGGCGCATGCAGGTGACAGCCATCCCGGGCGCCGGCTTCGACGCCAACATCTACCTGGTCAGTGGCGACCGTCACATCCTCGTCGACGCCGGCACCGGCGTGAACAGCGCATACGTATACAGAAAGCTCGCGGCGTCCATCGACCCCGGCGTCCTCGACGCCATCGTGCTCACCCACGAACACTACGACCACTGCGGCGGCGTCGCCGACCTGCGGGAGCGCTGCAGCAGCCAGGTATACATGCACGAGGCAGGCGCAGCCGTCGTCGAGCAGGGCAAGGACTGGTCAGCCGGCTGGTTCGGCGCCTCCCAGGAGCCCACCCAGGTTGACAGAAAGCTGCAGGACGGCGACGAGATACCGCTCGATGGCACGTCGCTGCAGGTCATCCACACCCCGGGTCATTCCCCGGGCAGCATCTGCCTCTACGAGACAGCAACGGCAGCATTGTTCTCCGGCGACCTCATATTCGCCCACGGCGGCGTCGGCCGCACCGACTTCCAGGGGGGCGACCCGGCAGCGCTGGCCCGTTCCATTCACATGCTGGACATGCCCGTCACCAATCTCTACCCGGGGCATGGCCCACATATCGAAGATGACGGACAGCGCCACGTGGACATGGCCACGCGAGCCGTGCAGGGATGGCTCGACTGACCGCGGACTGACCACGCGCTGGCCGCGGGTATACGCGGGTATACGAATGTTTTTGTGCACCCGGCCGTTGTCCGTCCATGTTTCTATCAACGGCGTCCATGGAGGACGCGGAGGCCATCGCCCGGAACAACGTGCAGCTTCGCATGGAAACCGAACACGTGGAGATGGACTCCCAGGTGGCCATCGAAGGCACCCGGGCGCTGATTGCCAGCGAGGAGCGCGGGTTTTACCTTGTGGCGCGGCATGACGGCGAGATTGTCGGCCAGGTGCTCGTCACCCATGAATGGAGCGACTGGCGGAACAGGGACATATGGTGGCTGCACCGCATCTACGTGAAACAAGCCTGGCGGCACAGCGGGATACTCAAAAAGCTTTTCGCTGAGGTGCACCGGCGAGCCATGAAAAACAACGTCTACGCCGTCAGATTGTATCTGCACGAGGCAAACCGGGAGGCGGCGGCCATCTACCGGAAGCTGGGCATGAAGCGGGCTCCGTTCCACGTTTTTTCGACGACCATATGACCACGTTTTTTCCGGCCTGAAGCCACCGTCCAGAGCGTGTATACCTCCGTTCGCTGTACACACAAAATTTATAATAGCGTCCTTCTTTCGCTCTCGGTGACATCGACCGACCTTGCTCCCCTGTTCAACCCTCGAAACGTGGCCGTTATCGGTGCATCACACGACGAGGGAAAGATAGGGCATACGGTCCTCAGAAACATCGTCGACTCGGGATACCAGGGCGCCATTTACCCGGTGAACCCCAGGGGCGGCGAAATCCTGGGGCACGAGGTATACGAGGATGTCAGCAGCATCGACGAACCCGTCGACCTCGCGCTCGTCGTGGTCCCCGCCAAGATCGCGGTGGAGGTCATCCGGGAGTGCGCGGAGCACCACGTTAAATTTGCCATCGTCATCACGTCAGGCTTCTCAGAGATCGGTAACATCGAGGCTGAGCGGGAGATGGTCCGGGCTGCCCACGGGCACGGCATGCGCATCCTGGGGCCCAACGTCTTTGGCCTGTATTCCGCCGCAGCTCCCGTCAATGCAACCTTTGGCCCCTCCGACATCCGGCCCGGCAACATCGCCGTGATATCGCAGTCGGGTGCGCTGGGCATCGCCATGATCGGCAAGACGGCCGAGGAGAACATGGGGCTCTCCACCATTGTTTCCATCGGCAACAAGGCCGATATCACGGAGGCGGAGCTGCTCTCATATGTGTTCGAGGACGACATCACCGACGTCGTGTTTCTCTACATGGAGGGGCTGGACAACGGGCGGGAGTTCATGGACCTGGTACAGCGGAAGCCGGAGGGCATGAACGTGGTGGCCATCAAGGCCGGCCGCTCGGAGGTGGGTGCCCGGGCCGTCGCCTCGCATACGGGCTCGCTGGCCGGTTCCGACAGGATTTTCGACGCGGCTTTCAGGCAGGCCGGGGTGCTCAGGGCGGAAAGCCTGGAGGAGGGATTCAACTGGGTGGCCACGTTGTCCGCCTGCCCCCGGCCGGCGGGCAAAAACGTGGTTATCGTGACCAACGGCGGCGGCATCGGCGTGCTCGCGGCGGATGCCTGCGAAAAATATGGCGTTGACCTGCTGAGCGACATGGAAATCCTGGAGGACACGTTCGGCGACGTCCTGCCAGCGTTTGGCTCATACCGGAATCCGGTCGACCTGACCGGGCAGGCCGGCGGCGACGAATACCGGGAGGCGCTGGAGCGAGCCCTGCAGCGGGATGACATCGACGCGGTTATCGCGCTGTACTGTCAGACGGGGCAGTCGCCGCTGGACCCCGTCAAGGAGACCTTTCTGGACATCCAGGAAAAATATGGCGATAAAAAGCCTATCGTGTACTCGCTGTTCGGCGGCGACCAGACCGACAGGGTGCTCCGCGACCTGACGACCAACGGGCTGCCGGCCTTTGACGACGTGGAGGACGCGGTGTCGTCGCTCAACGCGCTCTACCAGGCATATGCCCCCCGGGAAGCCGAGGCTGCGGAGGATGTCTCGTTCGACGAGGACCGCATCGCCGGGGTCATCGCCCGGGTGGCAGATGAGGGGCGAAGCCAGCTGCTGGGTACCGAGGCGAAGGAGATCATGGACGCGCTCGGCCTGCATGTGCCATCGTTCAGCGTGGCCCGGAACATCGACGAGGCGGTCGAGGCGGCCAACGACATCGGCTACCCGGTGGTCATGAAGGTGGTCTCGGAGGACATCGTGCATAAGACGGACTGCGGCGGCGTGCTGCTGGACCTGGAAAACGAGGGCGAGGTGGTCGAGGGATATGAGGCGATCATCCGGAACTGCCGGCAGTACATGCCGGATGCCAACATCCGCGGCGTCGAGGTAGTAAAGATGGTGCCGGAGGGAGTGGAGACCATCATCGGCTCGACGACCGACCCGTCGTTCGACAAGACCTTGATGTTCGGCCTGGGCGGCATCTATGTGGAGGTGCTCAAGGACGTGGCGTTCCGCGTGGCACCGGTCAGCAAAAAAGAGATAGCGAAAATGATGCGGGAGACCAGTTCCTTCCCGTTGCTGCTCGGCGTCCGCGGCGAGGGGCGGAAGGACATCCCGGCGGTCATCGACGCCATCTACCGTATCGGCGTGCTGGTGGACCGCTTCCCGGAGATATCCGAGCTGGATATCAACCCGTTGATGGTCTACGAAGACGGGGCAAAAGTTATAGACGCTTGTATAAATATAGAGGTGGAAGAAACATGAAGACAATAGTTCTGGCTTCGGTGTCCCCCAACGCGGGAAAAAGCACCGTTGCACTGGGTATCGCACAGCAGCTGGACGCCTCCATCGGATACATGAAACCGCTGGGCGACAACCAGATATACAAAAAGAAACGGCTGGTTGACTACGATGCAGCATTGTTCAAAAAGGTGTTCGCCATCGACCAGCCCATAGAGGAGTTCACCATCGGATTCCATTACTCCAAGATAGCGCATGCGTTCCCGGACATCCCCGGGGAGCTGACGCGGCGGGCCGAAGCCCTGTCCGCGGGCCGAGACGTGTTTCTCGTCGAAGGCAGCTACGACCTCGCCCACGGCCGGTCGCTCGGCCTGGACACCTTCTCCGTGGCCCATCATCTCGATGCAGGCGTGGTGCTCGCGCTCACCGGCGAAGCCTCCGACATGCTGGACGACCTTGTCTTCGCCCATCGGGTGGCAGAGAGCGACGACGTCGCCATCATCGGCGCCGTGCTGGACCGCCCGAAGGACGACGACCTGCACCATGTCGAGGAGGCCCTGGAGGAGCGAAACATACCCCTGCTGGGCGTCATGCCCCACATCGAGGAGCTCGACACCATGCAGGCCAGCTACCTGGCCGACAAATTGTTCGCCAAGGTCGTGGCCGGCAGCGGCGGACTCGGCAACCCCATCCAGCATATCCTCATCGGAGCGCTGTCCGCCAGCCAGATACAGCGGCATCCCGATTTCAAGAAGAAAAACAAGCTCATCATCACCGGCGGCGACCGCACCGACGTCATCGCCGCCTCGCTCAAAGACCCCAACACCTCGTGCATCCTGCTGACCAACAACATCATCCCGCCCTCCAATCTCACGGCGCGGGCCGACAAAAACGACGTACCCTTGCTGTCCGTCCGGCTGGACACCTACACCGCCGCTCAAAAGGTGGAGGCCATCGAATCCATCATTTTGCCCGATGAGGCGGCCAAGGTTGAAAAAATCAAGGCGGCTGCGGAGCAGCTTGACCTGTCACCGCTCACCCGGTAGCCTTGAGGGTGCTATCCCCGCAGATGGCCGGCCACCATTTCAGCGAACGCCTTGAACGGCACGATACGATCAATGATTTTATGGGCACCGACGTCATCCAGACGGTCAGCCCAGGGCGTGTCCGCCCAGGCCGTGTACCCCCATATCACTGCGCTGCCGTCAACGGCGTAGATGGCCATCGCGGTGCGAACCCCGTCCATTTTTTCGTCTTCGCCCTCCCGGTGCCGGTACACGATGTCTTCGTCGGCGTTGCTTCCCGACAGGTTGAGGTCCATAACCACCAGTGACGGCGGCTGCCCGGCCTCCAGTCCCTCCCGGTATGTCTCCACGGCGGCTTCGCCGGCCAGCGACAGCATCGCATCGTCTCCCAGCTGCCGATGCCATCCCCGCCACAGCAGGAGAAGTGCCAGCGCCAGGGAGAACAGGGATACCAGGTCGGCCGCGCCCACCGCCCCTATCATCCATCCACTCCTGGGGTAAACACGGTCCATATCCATCCCGCTATCATCAGGGCGCTGGCCGCGTAGCAGGCATGTTCTAGGAGGTTGAGGTGTTCGTGGAGAACAAACCCCTCCAGTATGGTCAGCGTCCAGCCGGCCAGCAGGAGGAGAAAGCTGGATGCCAGCACCTTCAGCCGGGGGAGCCGCCGCAGCCGGCGACGGTTTACCGTCATGAACAGCAGGGTTGCCAGCCCCAGCAGGAGCACCACCACTTCGCTTTCCTCGATCATGCCGTCGCCTCTGCCGGCTTCCCGCCCGGCAATGTCATGACGAACACCGTCCCCCGTGGTTTGTTGTCCTCGACGTGGATGCTGCCGCCGTAGCGCTCGACGGTCTGCCTGACGATGTACAATCCCAGGCCGGAGCCGGCGCTGCTGCCGTAGCTGTATTGTTCCTCGAACACTTTTTCTTTTAGAGGGTCGGGAATGCCGGTGCCGTCGTCGGCGATGCGGAGCTCGACGTTGCCGCGGCCGTTGCTGCGGGTGATGGAGATGTCGATGCTGGTGGCGTCTGCATGTTCGACCGCGTTGCGCACCAGGTTTTCCACCATCGGGTAGATGGCGTCGTCGGCGCGGATGACTCCCCGGCCGCGTGTGGCGCAGTCCACCGGGCAGCCGGCCACGGCTTCCTCCACGACGTCGCGGAGGTCGTAGGGCCGGAGGCTGCCGCCGGAGCCGACGAGTGCTTCCAGCTCCCGCATGCGCTTGATGAGCTGCATGCCCTGCAGCATCCGGCTGCGGGCTTTTTCGCAGAACGACATGTCCCGGTCCTCCTCGAAAAGCTCGAGGGCGCTCTGCGCGATGTTGAGATGGTTGAGAAGGTCATGCCGCATGATCTTGTTGATGAGCCGGAGGGTGTCGTTGAGCCGGGCGACCTGTTCCTCTGCCTGCTTTCGCTCGGTGATGTCTTCCACGGTGCCCAGGTAGTACTGTATGTCGCCGCTGTCGTCCCGGATGGCCTTGGCGTTTTCCCGGACGTGCAGGGTGGTGCCGTCCTTCCGCGTCCAAGAGGACTCCAGGCCCCTGACGACGTCGTTTTCGTCGACCTCCTGCTTGAACCGCTCCCGGTCGTAGCCCGGCTCGAAGCCCTCCCGTTCGAGGTTTCGCTGCGCCAGCTCTTCAAATGAGTCGTAGCCCAGCATGTCAAGCATCGCCGGGTTGGCCATCAAAATGTGGCCGTCGGGCGTGGTCTTGTAGACGCCGACCATGGCATGCTCGAACACGGTCCGGAAGCGTTCCTCGCTTTCCTTCAGCTCTTCCAGCAGCTTTTTTTGCTTCGTGACATCCCGTGAGACGAGCAGTATCTGGAGCTCGCTTCCATCCGGAGACTGTATGAGGTCGGCGGTGGCTTCGACGTGATGCCATGTGCCCTCGACGTCGGGAAACCGGAAGCTGAGCCGTTCCGTGATGTCTTTCCGGTATAGCCCGACGGCGTCGCGCAGCTTCATGGCCGCATATTTTTTGAGCAGCGGCAGCAGCTTTTTCCTGTCGTCTGGATGCACCATGGACAGCCCGGATTTCCCGATGAGCTCCTCCGGCTCGTAGCCCAACTGCCGGTGCGACGGGCTGGCATACAGGTATTCTCCCTTCCAGTTGATGATGGCGATGTAGTCGCTGGTGTTCTCGGCGATGAGCCTGAATTTTTTCTCGCTTTGCTGGAGCGCCTTCTCCGTCCGTTTCCGCTGGGTGATGTCGCGGACGACGGCCACGACGCTGTCGGCATCGGCGGCGGCCATCCGCGCCTCAAAGTGGCGCATGGTTCCCTGTATCGGGAGGTCGTATTCGTAGCGCTGTACCCGGCCCGTGTCCAGCGCCCGTTCGATATGTACCAGGGTGAGCTCCGCCAGGTCTCCGGGCATCACGTCCCGGATGTTTTTGTCCATGAACTCGTCGGGGTCGCGGTACAGGTCCTCGCGGCCGCCCCGGTACGCGATGATGGTGCCCTGCCCGTCAAAATGGAACATGAGGTCGGGGATGGCGTCGAGCACCGCCTGGCTGTGTGCCTCGCTTGCCTGCAGTGCTTCCTGTGCCAGTTTTCGTTCAACCACGGCTGCCGCCTGCCGGACGAGGGCTTCCACGCCGTCCACGTGCCGGAGGTCGCCGTCCGCCGGCAGCAGCAGGATGACGCCGCCAAACGGGGTGTGGTCGATGGCGAACCCCATGGTGTAGATGGCGTCGATGTCGAGCAGTCGCTCTATTCCCTGGCAGACCGGCCGCGGCATCTTCCGGGTGGAGAGCGCGTAGAGGCCGCCGGTCATCTCGACCAGTCGACCGGCTGTGAACAGTTCCCGCTCCGCTTCGGTCATGTCTTCGACGGAGAACGTCATATGCCGGGGGTTCATGCCGACCAGGCGGGTAAGCCGTTCAAGGAACGGTGAAAATCCGGTGGTGTATTGTATCCTGATGTCTCCGCCCAGCCTGTCGGGGGCGGTCACGATGACGTAGGCATCGGGGTTGAAGGTCCGGATGGCGTCTCCCGTCAGCCGGCATATCTCCCGGATGGTGCCGCACGTGTTCAGCTGCATGGCCGTATCCGATATAACCCGCATTTCCTCCGCCGATGCCCGGATGCGCTGCTCCCTTTTTTTCTGCTCGGTGACGTCCAGCGTGGTTTCGATGGTTCCGACGATATCGCCGTCTGCGTTTCGGAGCGGCGTGGCCCGCACCAGCCAGGTTTTTCCGTCCTCCGTTGCGGTTTCGCCCTGCTGCGGCTCGCCGGTGCGCAGGGCTGTTTCGACGGGGCAGGCGGGGCAGGGCCTGTTTCGGTGGGCCCATATCCGGTAGCAGCGTTTTCCCTGCAGGTCGCTGGCGGTGCTGTCGACGGAGCGGGCGGCCGCCCTGTTGGCCCATAGTATGGTGTGTTCGGTGTCCTGGAAGACGACGTGTTCGGAGAGCACGTTGAAAAGCGGCTTTGCCTGTTCAAGCTGGCTGAGGGGGTCCGCCATGTTGACGGGGGTATGCTGGCAGGTATCTGCCGGGTTTATGCCGTCCTCCGCCCCTGCTCCGTCTGCAATCATATTTGGATTAATATGAGTTATGCCCATAAAATATTTATGGTGCTCCCGGCGGGCGGTGCGCCTCCGTTAATTTTATTAGCACAGTCAGCGTTATTGCGCCATGCGGAACCTCCCCGCCGCGCTCGTGCTCCTGCTGCTCCTGCTGCCGTTCACCGGCTGCCTCGACAACGGCGACGCTGAGCCAGCGGGCATCGCCCGGCAGTGCTACGCCGAGATATATCGCCCCGTCAGCGACATCTCCGACATCCGGCAGGACGGGCTCCCCGAGGTAGACGTGCGCTACCAGTACGCAGGGGACAGCATGAGCAACGTCAGCGTCGGAGACCTGGTGTTTCTTACCTACCGCGTTTTTCTGCACAATGTTGAATCCTTCGAAGGAACAGCCCACTGCCTGGTCGACGGACACCGGCTTTCATCCCGGGATACGGAGCACACCTACCTGCCCACCGACATCAGCCAGAGCGACATGCTGGGCCTGCCGGCGGCCACCCAGACACGGCGGATGCTGAACGAGGACGTGGTGTACACGTTCCGGTGGCCCTACCGGTTCGCCAGCTACGGCGTCCACAGCATCGAATGCTACCTGGAGGACGCCAACGGCACCCGGCTAGCCCACATCAGCCGCAACATCTCCGTGGACCATACGGAGACAGACGACGACCGATGGGCCCTCATCATCGGCACCGACCCGGTGGGAAACGAAATCGCAGCGTGGAAGGACGGCGTCATGGCCTTCGACACCCTGTACAACCACTACGGGTTTCCCCGCGACAACATCATGTACCTGTCCAACGGCTGCGCCACAAAACAAAACATAAGCAATGCCATGGAATGGCTGGGCAGCCATACCGGCCAGGCGTCCCGGCTGGTGTTCTGGATATCCGGGCACGGCGGCATCGAATGGTGGGGCGACGACGACAGGGAGCCGCGCGACGGCACCATCCAGGTATGGGACGGCGTGCTCTACGACGGCGACATCGCCACCTTCTTCGCCGACACCGGCTCCATGCACATCCTCTCCATCGTGGACACCTGCTATTCCGGAGAGTTCGGCGGCCCCGACGACCTGGAAAGTGTGGCAAACCTGTTCAGCGACGACCCCAACATGGAAGAAAAAGGCCGGGTGCTGGTCACCGCGTCAACCACATTCAGCCGGGCCATCGCCACCGAGGACGGCGGCATACTCACCATGCTCATGGCCGGCGCCCTGCAGGGCATCACCGACCGCATGGATGACACGGCCGACCTCAACGAGGACGGGGTCATCACCGCCGAGGAAGCCGCAACCTGGGCCGTGCTCCACATCAACCTCAACCTCAGGTACGGCTTCGCGCAGATGAACGACTGCCACACAGACGACCTCCATCTGGAACAATGAAGCTGACGCCGATAGCGGCGGAGTCCCTCGGCGTCCGTTCCATGGCCCTCTACGTGAACACCCCGGATATCACCATTTTCATCGACCCTGCAGCCGCGCTCGGGCCCAAGCGATACGGGCTGCAGCCCCATCCCCGCGAGCTCGAAGCGCTTGACCAGGCGCACCAGCATATCGCCGACCATCTCGACGACTCCGACGTGGTGGCCATAACCCATTACCATTACGACCACGTGGCCCGCGACGGCGCCGTCTACAGCGGCAAAACCATCTACGCCAAGGCCACCGATCACCACGTCAACAAGAGCCAGCAGCAGCGCGGCGCCGCGTTCGCCGGCCAGCTCGACGACACCGCCCCCATATCCTCCGACGGCCGGACCTACGAGCACGGCGACACCACACTGCAATTCTCCCCGCCCATGCCCCACGGGCCGCCGGGCACCCGCCTCGGCTACGTGCTAATGCTCACCGTGGAAAGCAACGGGCAACGCCTGCTGTACACCTCCGACGTCCAGGGGCCCGTCGACCACGCCGCAGCAGACTACATCATCCACGAGCAGCCCGACATCGTGGTGGCCGACGGACCGCCCACCTACCTGCTCGGCTGGCGCTTCTCCCACGCCAACCTGGAAAAAGCGGAGGCAAACATGTGCCATGTCATGGAGGAAACCGGCTGCCAGCTGCTGCTCGACCACCACCTGCTCCGGGATCTCGGATACCGGAAGCATCTGCCCCACCTGTACGAGCGCCACGGCGAACGCATACAGAGCTACGCAGAATACCTGGGGCGGGACAACCGCTTGCTCGAGGCGCAGCGACGGCAGCTCTGGCAGCAGTGAAGCGAAGACTATTTTTACCGCCAGCAGATGCACTATACCAATGAAACACGTGGCCGCGTTCGCCATCGCCGTCTTTCTGCTGTCCGGAGCCGCCGTGGCATTCACCCCCGAAGAGATGCGCTCCGGCGAGGACGTTCCCTTGGCCTCCGACAGCGCCGCCCGGTACGGCCAGGGCTACCGGTACAACGTCCAGGGGCTCATCTACGTCCACATAGAGGGCGACGCGCTGGAGCGCGGCCGGCAGCACGGCCACCTGCTCTACCCGGAGATCATGGACATGCTCCACCGGTGGGCGAACACCATCCACAACGCCCCGGTGATGGGCAGCCTGCACGTCAACCAGACATCGGAGCGCTACCAGCAGATATCGCAACGATGGTGGAATTTCTGCCGCAGCCGGGCCATGGACATCTTCTGGGACAACTACCCGGTGGAATACCAGCAGGAGGTCAAGGGCATCGCGCAGGGCGTCGCTAACCGCGGCGGGCAGCTGTTCGGCGAACCCGTCACCCACGAGGACATCCTGACGCTCAACGAGATGTACGAGTTCATGTCCATGCTGGTCAACCCGGCGAAGAGCATCCATCCGCTCCGCAGCCTCTACTACGACCTGCTCGGCGTCGCACCGGAGCTGGAGGAAAAACAGGCCGCGTTCATCACCTCCCTGGTCAACCAGCCCCCGGCGCACCACTGCAACGGGTTCATCGCCACCGGCGACGCCACCACCAATGGCCAGATGGTTGCATCCGACTCAGTCTGGTTCGGAAGCTGGTGGTACAGCTACTACATCGCGCAGCGCTGGAACGTCATCATGGATATCAAGCCGGCGAGGGGCAACCGCGTCGTCATGGGCACCTCGCCCGGTCTCATATGGAGCGACGAGGACTACTACCAGAACGACCAGGGGCTGGTGCTCATCGAGACCACCTGCCCACAGGGTCTCTGGAAAAAAAACGGATTGCCATTGGCCGTCCGGGCCCGCACCGCGATGCAGTACGGCAGCACCGTCGACGACGCCATCGAAGCATTGCGGGGCAACAACAACGGCATCATGAACGCTGTCTGGCTCATCGGCGACGCCACCACCGGCGAAATCGCCCGGTTTGAGCTCGGCCTCTACGAGAGCGCCGTCTGGCGGACCACAAACGGCTTCTACTGGTCGGCCAACAATCCCATGGACGCCTCGGTCAGGCGGGAGCAGCTCCGGCTGGAGAGCGCCAAGGGCGTGCTCTTCCGAGTGTTCAACATCCTGTTCAACACCTCCGGCTACGAATATTACACGCTGCGGTATCATCCCTCGCCCCGGGACATCAGGTTCGAGGAGATGGGCAACGAATACTACGGCAGCATCGACGCCGAGGTGGTCAAAAAAATCATGTCCACGCCTCCGATGACCGATTTCACCAGCGACTGCAAGCTCACCGACAGCTCCCTGCTGGCGGACAACGGCCTGTGGGCCTTCTGGGGGAACACCGGCGGCAGGATATGGAATACCTCGCATCTGCAGCCCAACCTCCGCGGCATCGTCGACGTCCCCCCGGCGGGATGGGTCCGCATGTACGGCATGGCGGACGGCGCCTCATTCAGGTACCGGCCTGTCAACGCCACCGGCGGAGGCCGCCTCAAATGGACGGTGAACACCTCCACGCCGCGCTACGGCAGCCCCCTGGTCACCGCCGATGGCGACATGCTCTACGTGGCCAGCGACGGCATGATAATGGCCCTGGACGCCGACAGCGGCAGCCGGCAGTGGAGCCACCGGGTCGGCGAGCAGGCGGTACAGCCCTGCGTCCACGACGGCATCGTATACGCAGGCAGCAGCACGGGTCTCTACGCGCTCGACGGCGGCAGCGTCGCATGGAGCCATGACGGGATGGTATGCTCGCGGCCCGTGTACAGCCAGGGCATGGTCATCGCGGGGGGAGACAGCGTGGTTTCCTGTGTTACGTCGTCAAACGGCACCCTCCGGTGGACGACGCAGGTCAACGGCACGGCATATGTTTCCCCGGTGGACGATGGCCGCGTGTATGTCGCCGCGGGCTCCCATTGCTACGCCATAGACCTCGACGACGGCAGCATCGCCTGGACGTTTGCCGCCATGGCGCCGATGACCGCCGCGCCGGCAGCCCGGGACGGCACCGTATACGCGGGAAGCTGGGACAACCACGTCTATGCCCTCGACGGAGAAACCGGGGACGAGCTATGGAGATACGCGACAGGATGGGGCGTCGACGTCACGCCGGCGGTCGACGACGACCATGTCTACGTCGGCTCCATGGACAACGGCATCTACTGCCTGGACGCCGCGTCGGGCGACCTGGAATGGATGCGGAGCCATGCCTCCGCCGTGCATTCCTCGCCGGTGTTGTACGGCGACTACGTGTTCTACGGCTGCGACGACGGCCACGTCTACGCGGTCAACCGGACGACCGGCGCCGCCGGGTGGAGCCACGCCCCGGCATATGAGATGCAGGCTGACGTCTACAACTATGTGACCACGGCCGTCCGCTCGACGCCGGCGCTGGCGGACCAGACCTGCTATGTCGGCGCCGCCGGGCATGTCTACGCGCTGGCCGCGCAGACGGAGCCCTGGCCCGTCGATGTGGAAAGCGGCGGTGCGGGCGGAGCCTCAGGCGCCGTATGGTGGATTGCCGCCGTTATTATCGGCGCGCTGGCCGGCGCCACCGCCTACCTGTGGTATCATCGCCGCTGGCCGTTTTCTTCGCCCGCCAAAAAATGAGGTCCGGGTGACGGCACGGCGTACCTGTTTTTACCGGGAGGCCACGTAGATGTGTGCCTCGTCGACGCCGTCTATCGCTCTGAGTCGATGGTATGCGGCGCTGACATCTTCGATGTCCCCGGAGAACATGAGCACCTCGCAGCATGAGCAGGCGGCGGCATCGAAATCCGAGTGCATGAAGCTCCGGAAGATGTCCATGTGCCGGTGGCGGATTGTGGATACCTGGGCCGCGGCGTCATGCTCGTAGAGCAGGGTGATGACTCCCTCCACGGTACCCCGGCGCCCGTCCAGGCCGGCTTTTTCCCTGAGCAGGGCTCGCACTGCATCGCGGACGAACGCCGACCGGCTCCGGTATCCCATGTCCGCCGCTGCCGCGCTGATGGCCTCGTCCATCTCGGCGGGGATGCTCATGGACACCACCCGAGCCTGCCGGTTTTCCCGTTTCCGCCGGGTCATGACAGCCTCCGGTACAGGGCGGCGAAGAGGAAGAGCCCGGCGGCGGTGAACACGATAACCCCGCTGGTCGCCACGTCGTAGACGGCTGAGAGCGAGATGCCCAGGAACATGGAGAGCAGGCCGACACCGACGGCCGCCATCGTGGTACGCCGGAATGACAGGTCGAGCTGCAGCGCCGTCAGGCCGGGCAGGACAATCAAGGCGACGACGAGGATGATGCCGATGACCTTGATCGACAGCGTTATCGTGGTGGCCACCAGTACGTGGAAGCCCACCGATAACGGCGTCACCGGGATGCCCATCAGCCTGGCGGATTCCTCGTCGAACGTGATGGACAGCAGCTCCTTGTAAAAGATGCCCAAGAACAGCGCCGCGGCCATGCCCAGACCGGACACGATGACCAGGTCGGTCTGGTCGATGGTGAGAATGGACCCGAACAGGTAGCTGAACAATTCGACGTTGAAGCCGCCGGCCAGACTGATGATGATGAGGCCCCCGGAGAACCCGATGGCCAGCATCACCGCGATGGCCGCATCGGAATGAGCGATGCCCTTCCGCCGCATGTAGGCAATGGTGACCACGGCCAGCGTGGATACCACCCAGGCGGTCAGCAGCGGGTTGACATGCAGGAGCAGTCCCAGCGCGATACCTCCGAAGGCGGTATGCGCGATGCCGTCCCCGATCATGGTCTCCCGCCGCAGGATGAGGAAAAAGCCGACCCAGGCGCAGACCAGCGCCGTGATGAGCCCGCCGACCAGCGCATGCTGGAAAAACTGGTAGCCGAGCAGCCGGGGCAGGTCCAGGAGCGTCAGGCTACTCATCGGCGAACACCCCCGTGCATTCGTGTCGGTGGAACACGAAATGGAAATGGTCGCCGTAGACCTCCCTGAGTATCTCGTTGGGCTCCAGGTCGTCCGTGATATCCGCGACGTAGACGTCCCGGTTGACGCACATCACCTTGGACATCCGGCAAAAAACGGCCGCCAGGTCGTGCGACACGATGACGACGGTGAGGCCACACTCGGCGTTCAGGTCGCTGAGCTTCTTGTAAAACCGCTTCTGCGTGTCTGCGTCGACGCCGGTGACCGGCTCGTCGAGCAGCAGAATCTCCGGGTCACGGACCAGCGCCTTGGCCACGAACACCCGCTGTTTTTGGCCTCCCGACAGGCGGCCGATACGCCGGTCTGCCAGGCTGTCCATCTCCATGAGCCCGAGCGCCTCGTCAACCGCGTGCCAGTCCTCCCGCCGCAGGGGGCGCCCCAGCCGGTCGCGGGTGATGCGGCCCAGCCCGGTGAGCTCCCTGACGGTCAGGGGAAACGACGCGTCGAAGTTGATGGCGTCCTGCGCCACGTAGGCGATGCGCTCCCAGTCGGAAAACGTTTTTTTGTCCTGGCCGAACAGCCGGATGGAGCCGCTGGCTGCAGGGATGATGCCGAGGAGCGCCTGCAGCAGGGTGGTCTTGCCGCCGCCGTTGGGCCCGACCATACCCACGTAGTCGCCCTGGTTGATGGTAAACGATGCGTCGGTGATGACCGGGGAGCCGGACCGGGTGATGGTGAGCTCCCGGGCTTCGATGGCCGGCGCCTTCATGCGTCCAACCCCCGTTTGAGGTTGTCGAGGTTGGCTTCCTGCTGCTGGAAGTAGTCCAGGCCGTCGACGGGGCCGAGCATGAGGTACAGCTCGAGTACCTCGGCGTCGCGGCCCGTTTTCTGACGGAGGGTGGACTGCAGCGTGTCGGCGTAGGTATCCGAGTAGACGGGGTCCACGTAGATGGTGTAGATGTCTTCCCGTTGCATCCTGTCTACAAGGGAGGCGATGGCTGCCGAGCCGGGCTGCTCGTCGCCGGACAGCCCGATGACGCTCTGCTGCTCGAAGCCATACCGCTCCGCCAGGTAACCGTAGGCCGCATGGGTGACAAAGATGACGTTTTTCTGCCGGTCGGCCAGCTCTTGCTGGTAGCGTCCGTCGAGGTCGGTGAATCGCTGCCGCAGCTGTCCCCAGGCGTCGGCGTAGCTTGAGGCGTTGGCCGGGTCGTGTTCGGCCAGTGCCTGGTAGACCGCCTCTGCTTGTTGCCGTGCCACGTGGGGGCTGACCCAGGTATGCGGGTCGGTTTTCCCGTCGATGGTCCGCAGCGGGACGATGGCGGTGGTCTCGACGGTTGTCTTGCCCGTGGCGGAGAGCGCCGGCAGGACGTCGTCTTCGAACCAGTGGTCGAGGTGGGCGCCGTTGTAGAGCAGCACGTCTGCGTCGTCGGCGGCGAGGATGTCCGCGGTGCTGGGCTGCCAGGCGTGTATCTCCGTGTTTGCGGGCACCAGGGTGTGGACCGTGACGTGGTCGCCGCCGATTTCCTCGGCGAAGAAAGCCAGCGGATAGAAGGTGGCCATAATGGTTGTCCTGCCGTCGGTTTCGTCGGTCTGCTGCGCCCAGTAAAAGGTGCCCCCGATGACGGCTGCGGCCACGGCGACGGCGACGACGAGCAGCACGCGTTGAGCCATCCGTTTTTTGGCTGCCTCTGCCATAGTATCCCACATCCCCGGGCTATTTTATTAATTTTATCTATTTTTTTAATAAAAGTGCGGGCTGCAACATTTATACGTACCACCACGTTACGCTCACATGAACCCGCGCGCCAGCCTGGTTGCCATCATCTGCATCATCACGGTGGCCACGCCAGCATACGCCGCCCTCCCCCCGACAGCGGCCACAAACAGCCACGGCAACCCCGACATACAGGAGATGATCGACCGGGTCAACGAGTCAATGGTACACGAATACCTGGAAGAACTCGTCTCGTTCGGCCCCCGCTACACCGGGTCCGACAACTGCTCCGCCGCAGCCCGGTGGATACACGACGAGTTTACAGCCATGGGGCTCCACACCCGCCTCCACGAATGGAGCTACGCCGGATACAGCAGCCAGAACGTGGTCGCAACCCTGAACGGCAGCAGCGACAGCGAAATCATCCTCTCAGCCCATTACGACACCGTCCCCAGGTCACCGGGCGCCAACGACGACGGGTCCGGCGTGGCATCCCTGCTCGCCGCAGCAGAGGTCATGCGCACATACACGTTTTCCCACACCATCCGGTTCATCGCTTTTTCCGGCGAAGAAGTCGGCACCTACGGCAGCTACACATACGCCCGACAGGCCTACCAGCGAGGCGACCGCATCAGAGCCGTCGTCAACCTCGACATGATCGGCTACGCCGACACCGCGGAAGGCGGCACCACGGCGCGCATGTTCTGCCCCGACCGGGCGGCATGGCTCGCCGATTTCTCCCAGAGCGTGACCACACGATACCCCGCGCTCGACATGTCCGTCGAGGTCGTCCCCAACTACCGGGGGGCCGACCACCAGGCCTTCGTGGATTATGGCTACGACGCGGCATTCTACGCCCACGTGGACGGCTACCCCTGGGGGCACTCGGCCAACGACACCCTGGACCACATCAACGCCTCCTACCACTGCAAGGCAACCCGGCTGTTCACCGCCATCGCCGGAGAACTGACCCTCCAGGAGGTGCCGCTGCAGGTCCGGCTCACCGCACCACGCGAGGGACAGCTCTACCTGGGCGACCTGCCGCTGCTGCAAATCAGCGGCGGCCGGCTCTGGTACACCGGGCTCCGGGGAGCCACCGTGCTGCTGGGCAGCGCCACCGCCGCGGCGTCGGTGGAACACGAGCATCCGGTTGAACGGGTTACCTTCTGCATCGACGACATCTTCATCTCCTGGGACAGCAGCCCGCCCTACCAATGGCGGATACAGGGAAAACATGCCCCGCCCCTGGGACGGCACACCCTCCGCGTGGTCGCCTACGACACCCAGGGCAACGTCGCCACCGACGAGATGGACATACACATCGTCACGCTGGCCTATCAATATGCGCCGTGGACATAACCCAAAAAAGGGCAAAAGGTTTATATGCGAATATCCCATAATAATTATATGTCTGTGATAAAAAGCATCGAACTGGTGGGCAGCTCACCCGACACATTCGAAGACGCGGTCAACACCGCCATAAACGAGGCGAAAAAAACCATCCGCAACATCAGACGCGTCAAGGTGGACGACATGGAAGTCCTCATAGAAAACGACGAAATCGTCTCCTACCAGACAAAAATCAAGCTCTACTTCATGGTAGAGCGCTAGAAAGAGGATACAATGCCAGAATATAGCACCATATCGATACCCAAGGACCTGCACCGCGAGATAGAATCACTCATAAAGGACAACCCGGGACTGGGCTACTCCAGCGTGGCAGAGCTCTGCAAGGAAGCCATCCGCCTCCGCCTCTCCGAGGTCCGCATGGAACAGCGCGAGGGCATGCTCAGCGAGGTCGAGGTCGAAGAGCTGCTGGAAACACTGGAACAAAGCCTGCGCGAAGAATAACCATATGCGCATCCTGGCAGCCGCGGACTTCCACGGTGAAGCATCCCGCTACCAGTCATTCCAGACGGGCATACCGGCGGAGCAGCCCGATGTCGCCGTTCTGGCCGGCGACGTCAACAGCAACCCCTCTCTTTTTACACTGCTCGAAAGCCTCGACATGCCGACCCTGGTCGTCCACGGAAACATGGACAGCCCGGCCATCGGCGAACGGATACACGGCATCGGCAGCGCCATATTTTTACACAACCAGGCATACCGGTACAACGGCTTTTCCTTCGTCGCCGTCGGCGGCGGGTCGCCGCAGGCCACGGACATAACGCCCGTGGACGGCACCACCCCAATCAAGCTCGACGAGACAGCCTGCGACGTCCTCGTCACCCATGTCCCGCCCAAAGGAGTCAAAGACGTAGCCATGCTCGGCCGGCACATCGGCAGCGACTGGGTGCGCCAGTTCATAGAGCAGCGGCAGCCCCGCGTCGCCATCTGCGGGCACGTGCACGAGGACAGGGGGCACGCATGGCTCAAAGATACCCTGGTCGTCAACTGCACCATCGGCAAAGGAGGCGTCTACACGGTCATCGACCTCGATGGCGAGGTAACGGTGCGGCACGAATAGCTACGGGTGATGCCGGACCTTGACCGCCTCGCCGACCGTGCTCTCCTGCATCTCGTCGCCGTTCATGGCCGCCTCGCCGACCCCCCGTATGTCGCCGTCGTGCACCACCACCACCTCGTCCCCACACCTGATATCCGGGTCGGCGTCAACGACGCCCACGGCGAACACCGAGCCCAGCGGCGTAAAATCCTCGATGTCCACCCGGTAGCGTCCCAGGCCGGCCAGCCAGCCGGCGCCGTCCAACGTCAGAGAAAACAGCCCCCGCTCGGGCACAAACATGCCCAGCTGCCCGCCATCCCTGAACACGCGGAAGCGGGGATACCGTCCCTTGACCACCGCGTCGTCCAGCAATCCGGCGCTGCCAAACTGGTAGCGGAGCAGCGCCGACGTCCATTCCCGTTTCCGGGTCCGCCAGGGCACGCTCTCATAGGAAGCGGTTTCCATCCGGAGCGTGTCCGTCAGCGCGGCGAGCGACTCCCGCGACGTCGGATGCCCCCGGCAGGTGTCCACGGCGTCCAGATCCAGGAACGAGGCAGTGTCGTCGGGCAGATGCTGCACCACCAGGTCATACTCGTTCTCCCGCAGATAGCGCCGTAGCATCCCGGCTGCCATCGCCTGCTCATCCCGGCTCCATCTGCCCGTCACCGAGATGTCGTAATGCGCCGCCGGATACACCC
>JAWOAW010000097.1:0-5202 GCA_046498345.1 Thermoplasmatota archaeon | reverse complement strand
CGGTGTCACATCTTGGGGTCGGGATTTTCTCCCACATGATTGAGGGTCGGGATTTTTTCGAGATTGTGTTGGTGCGTTCCAAAAAAGGTATTTTTATTTCGGAAGGTGTTGAACCCCTCCATGGATTCTTCATTGTGATTTCTTCCAGTGACCAGCGTAATCTTTATTTGCATAGTGTGATGTGGATTGTGCAACTTGCCGAAGAATGTCATTTTAAGGATGAATGGCTTGCTGCACAAAACGCTGATGAGTTACGAGATTTGGTGCTCACTGCCTGGAAGAAACAAAAAGGATACTAACTGTGGTAACCCAAAATAATCGCGTATTTGCCAGCATACCGGGCGTGACAAAAAGCACTACCCGCAATTATGTCTTTTACCATCAATAGCCAAAAAAGCCCGGTTTTTATTGATGGCAAAATTAGATTTAAATAAAGATTGAAGTGTTAACGCTCTTGTATTTTATCTCCGAATTATTTCGTTTACTTTTTGGTGGATACCAATAGAGCGCTGTCCGGCCTGTCAACATTTATATGGATGTCCCTGTTTTTAAAAAGATGTCCTATCGCCTGCCGAGCAGCGAAGAGGTCGTGGTCGCCATCTACAAGGCGTTGCACAAGCACGGCACTATCGACACGCAGCACAGGCTCCGCCGCGAGGTGCTACAGGAGCTCAGGGCGTGGGACAACGACTATACGGTCAGCGAGGAGCGCGTCCGGGAGCTGGCCGCCCGGGCGACGTTCGCCCGTGTCGACGTGTACACCCGGGAGGGCGACGGGGAGGCGCGGCGGTGTCCGGTGTGCGGCGGCGACCTGCAGCGGGTCAAAAACCGTTCGCTCTGGGGGAAAGAGGTGACCGTGGGGTACACCTGTGAGACCTGCTCCTACAGGGGCGGGGTGCGGCAGCGGGTGCCGACGAGGTACGTGTTCCATCTGGACGAACGCCGGCGTAATTCCGTGTAATATGTTCACACGATATTCGCGTTTCCCCTTAATATACCCGACGAAACACTTATATATAACATGGCCATTCGAGAAGCGAAACGTTTAAAAACTTTGGGGATACCATGTCACGTAACAAGAAAGTTGAGATAGATGAGATAGAACAATGCCCTGAATGCGACTCCACGAGGCTGGTACAGGACTACCGGCGAGGAGAACTGGTATGCAAAGACTGCGGACTCGTCATCGACGACTCCTACATCGACCCCGGCCCTGAATGGCGCGCATTCGACCCCGAACAGCGCGAAAAACGGGCCCGCACCGGTGCACCCATGAACTACGCGGTCCACGACAAGGGCCTGTCCACCATGATCGGCTGGAAAAACAAGGACAGCTACGGCAAATCAATCCCCACCCGAAACCGCGCCCAACTCTACCGGCTCCGCAAATGGCAGCGCCGCATCCGGGTAGGCAGCGCCTCCGAGCGCAATCTCGCATCAGCGTTATCAGAGCTCGACCGCATCTCATCCGACATGGGTCTCTCCCGCAACGTCCGCGAGGCCGCGGCCATGGTGTACCGGCGCGCGGTCGAAAAAAATCTCATACGCGGTCGCTCCATCGAAGGAGTCACCGCCGCAGCCATCTATGCCGCCTGCCGGCAGTGTGGCGTCCCCCGGACCCTCGACGAGATCGCCGGCTCATCCAGGGTCGACCGCAAGGAAATCGGCCGCACCTACCGCTTCATCGCCCGGGAGCTCAAGCTCAAGCTGATGCCCACGTCGCCGCAGGATTACACGGCGAGATTCTGCAGCAAGCTCTCGTTGAGCGAGGACATCAAGACCAAGGCCATGGAGATCCTCCAGCAGGCCGAAAACAAGGAGCTCACCTCGGGGCGGGGCCCCACGGGCGTCTCCGCCGCAGCCATCTATATCGCCTCCATCCTGTGCGGTGAACGGAAAACCCAGCGTGAGGTCGCAGATGTAGCGGGAGTCACCGAGGTCACCATCCGAAACCGCTACAAGGAGCTGGCCGAAAAGCTCGACCTCGACATCGTCCTCTGATGCCCACCCGCTGGTACCGCGAGCGCAAAAATGAGCACTACTACAAAAAAGCAAAGCGGCAGGGTTACCGGGCCCGCTCGGCCTACAAGCTGCTCCAGATACAAAAAAAATACGACATCATGTCTCCGGGAGACGTGGTCATCGACCTGGGGGCGGCCCCGGGCGGATGGAGCCAGGTGGCCGCCGAGCTTGCCAAGGAGGTCGTCGCCGTCGACTTGGAGCGGATGCAGCCCATCGACAACGTCACACGTATCCAGGGAGACATGACGGAGGACGAGACCCTCGAGCAGATTCGCCGTCATGTTGACGAAGCCGACGCGGTCATCTCCGACATGTCCCCGGAGCTGACGGGCAACTATACCATGGACCAGGCCCGCAGTGTCTGGCTGGCGTACAACGCCCTCCAGGTGGCCCGGGAGATGCTCCGCAGCAACGGAAACTTCGTCTGCAAGGTGTTCATGGGCGAAGACTACGAGGAGTTTCGCGAAGAGGTGCGCGAGCTGTTCAACATGGTCAAGCCGTTCACGCCGGAGGCATCGCGAAAAAGCAGCTCCGAGATATACCTGGTGGCCAAGCAGTTCACAGGTTCTCGATAAGCCAGCGGGCCGTCATGCGTATCGCCGCTGCGCTGTCATGCTCCGGCTGCCAGCCCCAGTTTTTGAGCCGGTCGATGGCCAGCCGCATGACCTTGACGTCGCCCTTCCAGCCCCGGCCGCCGTCGACGCCGCCGGTGAAATCGTAGTCGGGCGAGAGCCCCATTTCGTCGGAGACGATGTCGGCGATGCCCCGGACGTCTATCCAGTCCTCGGAGCCGATGTTCAGGATGTCAACGCGGTCGCTTCGGTGCTCTATGGCGTGCAGCATGGCCTGGATGCAGTCGTCGATGTAGAGATATGATTTTTTCTGGCTGCCGTCGCCCAGAATCTCCAGCCGTTCCGGGTCGCGCTGCAGCTTTTTGATAAAATCATAGGTGACGCCGTGGGTGCTCCGCGGGCCGACCACGTTGGCGAACCGGTAGACGGTGGCCTGCATGTCGAAGGTGTAGCAGTAGGAGTCGATGAGGGACTCCGCCGCAAGCTTTGAAGCGCCGTAAAGGGAGATGGGCACCAGCGGGCCGTAGCTCTCGGGTGTCGGTATCTCGTCTGCCTCGCCGTACACCGTGGAGGACGACGTGAAGGCCAGCTCTTTGACGCCCTGCTTCCGCATCTCCTCGAGCAAATGGTAGGTGGCGAGGATGTTCTGCTCAAGGTGGACGTAGGTGTCCTCGGCGCCGCGCCGCACGTCTGGGTTGGCCGCGAGATGGTATACCAGGTCGGCTCCCTTGACGGCCTTGCGGACATGGTTGGGGTTGAGCATGTCCCCTTCTACGAGGCGGAGCCCCCACTCGAGGCTGTGCTCGATGAACTCCCGCCGTCCCGACGAAAAATTGTCGATGGTGGCGACGTCGTGGCCCTGACCGAGCAGCTCATCTATCAGATGGCTGCCGATGAAGCCGGCGCCGCCGGTGACCAGTATCTGCATGGAGGGCAATGGCCGGGCCGTATAAAAATGTTATACCGGTCAGCCCAAAAAGTTCAGGAAGCCCAGCCACCAGAGAATCCAGATGGTGGTGGTTATCATGGACCCCAGGAACACGATGGAGATGGTCCGCTTGGCGCCGACCCCGAGCAGCCGGGCGATGATGGTGGTGCTGATGCCGCCGGTGCCCTGGAAGGGTATCATCATGAACAGGAGGAGGCTGACGGTCAGCAGGCGCTTTTTCCGGTATTTTTCGGCCCGGCGCTGCAGGGATATGTAGGCCCGGTTGAGCAGCCGGATGCGCGTGATGATGAACTCGGCGAACCACCAGCTGTAGGCGAGGATGGTGGCGCTGATGACGTCCATGATGACGACCATGGTCCACACGGTCCACGCGGGCAGCCCGGGGCCGACCACGTTTCCGCCCGCCCAGGAGAGCCAGGCCGGCAGCGATAACCCTTCGCCGGAGGAGAGCATGTAGGGGATGATGCTTTCCTTTCCGAACGGGGGGAAGAGATACGCTGCCGCAGAAACCCCGTATTTCTGCGCCTCCGCGCTCGGCAGGATTTCAAGGACCAGGGCAAAATAAAAGGCGACGGTGAGCCAGGGGGTGATGAACACCAGGAACTTGTACAGGTACCCGAGGTTGTGCCAGACGCGGTGCACCTGCTCGTATGCCTCAGTCACCAGCTTCGGTATCCTCATGGTTTTCCTTCTCCAGCTCCGCATATGCTTTATCCAGAATCGTTTTCAGCGTCTGATATACCTCCTCCAGACTGAGGCACCGCCCGGTGTACTCCTCCAGGAGGCTGGCCACGCGGCTGGCCGTCCGGGCGAAGATGAGCCACAGTGCGAACAGCATCCCGTAGGCGAAGGCCACCAGCGCCGTCAGCAGGAGAAGGGTGTAATTCATGAGACAAGTGAACACGCCGGCGGGCTAAAAACGTTTGGGCGCATCCCGGGGTGACAAACACTTTTTAATCCGCGATTGTTATAGCAGTGGAGCGAAAACCATGGGAGACACACGTCATATGCATCTCGTGGCCCTCATCGCAGCCGTCATCTTTCTGGCCTCTGCACTGCCTCCGGCATCGGGAGACCCCATCGAGAGCCGGGTACGCCTGCCGCCCCCGGGAGATATCGACATGCCGCTGGAGCAGGCCATCTGCCGCCGGATGTCCGTCCGGGCGTTCACCGACGAGCCGGTGTCCGAGCAGGAGCTTTCCACGGTGCTCTGGCACGCCTACGGGGCAACCGGGACAGGCCGCGCCATCCATCCCGTCGCAGCCACCTACGGACTGCAGGTCTACGTGCTCCGGGAGGATGGCGCCTACCGGTACGACCCGGGCAGCCATTCCCTCAAGTTGCATCGCCGGGGCGACTACCGCCGGCTGGGACAATATGACACCGCCCCGGTGAAGCTGGGCATCGTCTGGGACCGGCAGCGCTGCACGAGCCAAAACGTGGCCGGGGCCAACGTCGGGCAGGTCGGCCAGAACGTCTACTTTGCAGCTAATGCCCTCGGCCTGGGAACGGTGACCACGGCCAGCCAGGTCGGCCAGCTCCGCCTCATCGGGCTTCCTATAAAAATCACTGTACGCAAAATCCGGGAATCCGTTTGTTATGTAACGGCTTAAAACTTATGGTTACAGTCGCTTTAAACCTTTTGCACCAATATCGCTC
>JAWOAW010000046.1:0-15249 GCA_046498345.1 Thermoplasmatota archaeon | reverse complement strand
GTTTCGTCATCAAAAAATACTATCTGATTGGACCGTTTCGCCTTCGGTTTCAGCCGGATGCTCATATCCTGCCAGTTAATATCGTTGACATCTATCTTTATGAGTTCACCACGGCGGATGCCTGTTTTCGCCAGGAGCAACGCGACAGCTTTATCGCGGATGTCCGATATGAGGTTTATGAAACTCGCCATTTCATCTACGGTTATTAGCTTTCGATGACCGCCGCCGTTGTTGTCCTTTTTGTAGCGTCGGAGATACCGCTTTCTGACTTGGAGCACGACGTTGTTATCCACGATGTCCTCATAAGATAAAAAATCGTAGAAGCTCGACAGACTGGAAAAATAATGCTCTATTCGCCGCTGGGTAACATCACGTTGAAAACGGAGATATCGGATAAACTCTTTCAATATGTCCTTGTCAACATCACAGAAATGCCGGTTGTGCTCATTCAAAAAATCCCGGAATATTCGTATTTGTCCACGGTACCCACGGATAGTTTCATGTGTCAGTCCTCTAACCTTGCAGTCATCCACAAATTGCCGTAATAGCTCGGTGTCGGTTAGCCGTTCCATACCCACACCGTCCCCCTGTCATCTATGATGCCATACCGCTCTAGATTTTCTATTTGCTTGTTTATGCCTTTCACGATGTCGCCGCTCTTCATGGGATCGATGTCCAGCAGATTGTATATGTCATCTTTCCGGACCTTGCCCTTATCCTTGAATAGCTGTATCAAATCCTCTTCATATTCCTTGATAGGGTAAAACTTTTCATCCGTAAACGGCGCCGTCCGGTATCGCTTTAGCTCTTCGTCCAAGCGCTCGACAACACGATCCAGCATCTTGCATCGTTTCCGTAGCTCCGTGTTTTCATCTTTCAAATCCTTAATCTGCTCCATGAGCTCCGCGCGTGTGCCATGCATATCCTTATTCTCTTCCTTCGCTAGAGAGTTCTCAACGTGCTCGATGACAAATTTCGATGCGGACAGCCCTGCCTCTTCCGCTTTGTTTTTCCATCGCTCTTTCATGTCAATGGTCGGCAGATACACCGGAATAGTCCGCTTGGTTATCTTCGGTTTTTTTTCGTGGGTCATTACTACTATAACGCGGATTTCATATATAAAGTTTAATATTAAAATGATGCGAGGGGCCGGATTCGAACCGACGAACCACTGCTGGAACAGATCTTGAGTCTGTCGCCGTTGGCCTGGCTTGGCTACCCTCGCAGACGGGGTGAAAAAAGCACAGGGGTCTTTTAAGCGTTTCTCTTCAGATGCCGACCCGGGTGCGCAGTGCCTCGTAGCCCGCATCTTCGATGGCCGCGGCGACGGATTCCTGCAGCTCCTCGCCGGGCGTCAATGCCACCATGAACCCGCCGAGGCCGCCGCCGGTCATCTTGGCGCCCGGGGCGCCCTGCTCCCGGGCGAGGTCGACGAGCTCGTCGAGCTCCGGTGAGGAGACCTCTATCTGCTGCAATAGCTCGTGGTTTTGGTTCATATACCGGCCGGTTTTTTGCCAGTCGGAGGCGAGCAGCGCGTCGCGTGCCTGGTGGGCCAGCTGGTCTGCCTGCTGGAAAATTTCTTTGTATTTGTCGGGCTGTTGCTCCCGGCGCTTGCGGACGCCGGCCACGGCCTGCTTGGTGTCGGCGACGATGCCGGTGTTGCCCATGACGATGTCGACCGGCTCCGGCATGTCGAGCCGTTCCATGTCCCCGGACTGGAACCAGACCAGGCCGCCATGGGTGGCGACGGTGTTGTCCAGGCCGGACGGGGTGCCGTGGTAGCCCCGTTCTCCCTCGTAGGCCACGTGGTTGATGTCCTCGATGCTGAGGCCGATGTCGTATTCGTCGTTGATGGCCCGGGCGATGGCTGCGCAGCTGGCTGCGCTGGCCCCGATGCCGGATGCTGCCTTGAGGTCGCCGTTGAGCCATATTTCATGGTCGGGGCTGACGTCCATGGCCTGGAAGATGTACCGGAGGGAGTCCTGCTGCTGGTCTTTCTTGTTTTCCTTGTATCCCGGCGTGGCCATGCGTTCGTCGTGGAGTACCAGGCCCGGCGGGCTTTTCTTAACCCTGGCGGTGGTGGTTTTGTCGATGGCTGAGGCGATGGCGGGGACGTCGTAGACCACGAAGTGTTCGTTGAACAAGATGACTTTGCCGTAGCCGTAGCCTTCTCCCATGTCATCCGTATTTGCTCCTGCTATTAATGGTTTGTGACCCATAGAAATTTAAACGCATGTGGCATAAACGTCTATGAGCCAGGCGAAGCTGATCAACGACGTCACCGATTTGGTGTGGCTGATGCGGGCGTTTGACTCCGACGCGAAGCGAGCGGTGTTCGAAAAGGTCTGCGAGGGCTGGACCATCATGGAGGAGATCGAGGAGGAATACGGCGAGGCGGGAAGGGAGGCCCTCCAGTTTTTTGAGAAAGTCAAGCTCGTGGAGACCCGGTGGGAGATGGACAGCGGGACGGCTAAAAAACAGTACCATGCGTTTTATTCGTCCTTCCACATCAAGGTTATCTCCTCGGTTGACATGCTCCAGGACGTGTTCTCCATCGCCCTGATGGACGAGGAAACGTTCCATGACATCGAGCAGCAGATTTACAAGTTCATCGAGGACGGCGAGCTGGGGCGCGAGGCGGAGCGGAAGTTTGATTTCAGTTCCATCCAGATGAAATCCATCGTGAAACGCTCCGCCATCCTCGAGTACAAGGGCATGGAGATACAGCGGGTCGAGGATGGAGCATAGGGGCGAGGCTCCGCTGCGCTGTTTTTCCAGATGCCGGTGACGACCTGGGCCTGCAGCGCATCATTCCGGCTCCTACCGTGGAATTTTTGGGTCGTGCAGTGACAGCGCCGACGTCGATGCGGGCGGCCGTTGGGGAGCGACCGCCGCTCGGATGAAAACCGGATTACCATCCCCATTCAAGGGACAGGGCCACCCCTTTCGCCATGGCCCTGAACGAGGGCGCCAGCAGCGGATACCGCAGCGCCGCAATCCTATCCCGGTGTCCCAGTTCATGCAGGGTTTTCCCGTCGACCAGCCGCCCCATCTTGCGCAGGTCGTCGACGTCGAGGCGCAGCAGCGTGTTTTTCGCCCGCATGATGCTCGGGTCTGCCATCGGATGGGCATGTACCGCCTGCTCATATCGAGCCAGGTCGCCGATATGCCGGGCGAGCAGCGCCGACGCATGAATGATGGGGGTCAGCCCGCCGCCGGAGAGCGGGTTGGTCATGGAGGCCGCGTCGCCGATGAGCACCCGGTTGCCATCGGCCAGCCGCTCCGGGACGCCGCCCACCGGGATGGCGCCCGCCATTTTTTCCCGTACGTCGTCCAGGGCAAGACCGAGATGCCGCATCAGATGGTCGAGCTGCCGGCATGTGCCCGATAGGCCGACGTTGGCCACGTCGCCGCGGGGGAACAGCCAGCTGTAGTGTTCGCTGAAGCGCTTGTCGAAATAAAACTTGAGGTGGTCCATGCCGCCGGTGTCGCAGGCCACGCGGTACTGGACGCCGCAGATGAGAGCCTGGGGGATGCCCATCTGTCGTCTGAGCAGCGAAAATGGCCCGTCGGCCCCGACGACGACATCCCCGTGCAGGCGCCTGCCGCTGTGCAGCACGACGCCGCCGTCGGCTACCGAGGTCACCATTGCCCCGGTGTGGAGGACGCCGCCTCGTTCCAAGAATGCCTCGACGAGTCCCTCCAGCCAGCGCTGCCGGTCGAGCACCACGCCCGGCTTGGGTATCTCGAACATGCTGTCGCCGGGGAAGACCGCGTATGCCCCGGCCACCTCGTGGGCGAGGTATGGCGTGGAGTCAAATGGCAGCTGGGTGAGCGAGGCGCTGTCGCAGGCTTCGGCGCAGACCGATGAGGTTATCCCGGCGTTTTTTTCGCAGATGACGGGTGACTCCCCGCGTTCGAGCAGATGGAGGCCGGTGATGACGCCCGCCGGTCCGCCGCCAACGATGACCACGTCCATGAAACATACATAAATGCTTTGTTTGCTTTTAATTATTGCTGTTTTTTGGCTGTCTGAACGTGGCCCGGTAGATGAGCCGGGAGGTGAGATGGTGCTCGAGAATGGCCAGGAAGGGATAGTAGCCCAGCCGGAGGGCTACTGGTGCGGGAGGGCAGCGTTACCGGGCCACCGACAAGCTCGACGAGCTGGCGCCCCAGGAGCTCTTCTCGCTGGGCTAGCCGGCAAAGAAAGGCTTAAAACACCTGCCTTCATTCACCCTTGAGGTGTGCATATGAAACTGATAGAATGTGTTCCCAACTTCAGCGAGGGAAAGCGCCGGGATGTCATCGACCAGATCATCGGCGAGCTCGACGGATACGACGTAAAGATTCTCGACCGGTCGCCCGACGCGGACCACAACCGGACCGACGTCACCTTCATCGGCGCCCCCGGGGAGGTCAAAGACGCGGCGCTGGCCATGGCCTGCAGGGCCGTTGAGCTCATCGACATGACCGAGCACAGCGGCGAGCATCCCCGGATGGGCGCCATGGACGTCGTCCCGTTTATCCCGCTGATGGACGCCACCATGGAGGACTGCGTCGAGCTGGCCCGGGACTTCGCCGAAACATTTGCCGAAAAAACAGATGTGCCCTGCTACCTTTACGAGGAGGCTGCATCCCGGCCGGAGCGGAAAAACCTGGCCCGGATACGCAAGGGAGAGTTCGAGGGCCTCCGCGACGCCATCGGCAGCGACCCCGAGCGTGAGCCCGATTATGGCCCCAACAGGATCCATCCCACCGCCGGTGCCACGGCCGTGGGCGCCCGGTTTTTCCTCATCGCCTTCAACGTCAACCTGGATACCGACGACATCCAGATCGCAAAAAAGATTGCAAAGGCGGTCCGCCATTCATCGGGCGGCTACCGGCACGTCAAGGCCATGGGCTTCGAGATAAAGGAACGGGGCATCGTCCAGGTGTCCATGAACATGGTCAACTACCGCGGCACACCATTGTTCCGAGTCTTCGAGACCATCAAAGACGAGGCGGCCCGCTACGGCGTCACGGTCATCGGCAGCGAGCTCATCGGCCTGCTGCCCATGGAAGCCCTGCTCGACGTGGCAGACCACTACCTCCGGCTGGAGGACTTCGACCCCGGCCAGGTGCTCGAACAGCGGATGATGGAGGACATGGCATGAGCTTCGCCGACGCACCGGTGCAGCAGTTCATCGACGACCTGGCATCCGGGAGCCCCACGCCCGGGGGCGGCAGCGCAGCCGCGGTCAGCGGTGCCACCGCTGCAGCCCTGGCGGAGATGGTCTGCAACCTGACCATCGGGAAGGACCGCTACGCCGCCGTCGAAGACGAGATGCGGGAGCACCGCGGGCAGCTGGCAGCACTGCGCAGCCATCTGCTATCGCTGGCCGACGACGACGCCGCGGCCTTCGACCAAGTCATGGCCGCCTTCCGGATGCCCAAGGGCGACGAGCGAAGCCAGGCCATCCAGGATGCCTCCCGGCATGCCGCCGAGATACCCATGGAAACCGCGGAGCACTGCCTGCAGGTGCTGGAGCACGCCGCATCCATCGCCAGGCAGGGCAACCAGAACTCGGTCACCGACGCAGGAACCGCGGCGTTGCTCGCCCATGCCGGGCTGCACGCGGCATTGTACAACGTCCGCATCAACCTGGGGGGCATAGACGACGAGGCGTTCTGCAGCCAGATGGCCGACCGGGTGGAACAGCTCACCGAGGCGGCCGAGCGGCGGCTGCAGGCCACCCGGGCCGCGGTGGATGAGGCGCTATGAAGTCAGACCTGGAGATAGCGCGTGCAACAACCCTGGAGCCTATCGAGACCGTCGCGGAGCGCATCGGCATCAAGCCGGGGGAGCTCATCCCCTGGGGGCGCCACAAGTCCAAGGTATCCCCGGCCATCTGGGAGCGCGTGCAGGACAACCCCGACGGCAGGCTCATCCTGGTCACCACCATTACGCCGACGCACGAGGGCGAGGGCAAGACCACGGTGACCATCGGCCTGGCGCAGGCGCTCGCCCGTCTGGGAAAGAAAACGGCGCTGGCCATCCGTGAGCCGTCGCTGGGGCCGACCATGGGCGTCAAGGGCGGGGGGACCGGCGGGGGGTACTCGCAGGTGCTACCCATGGAGGACGTCAACCTGCATTTCACGGGCGATCTGAGCGCGATTACGGGGGCGCACAATCTGCTGTCGGCGATGCTGGACAACCACATCTACCATGGCGACGCGTTTCACATCGACCCCCGGTACATCGTGTGGCCCCGGGTGCTGGACATGAACGACCGGAACCTGCGCAACACGGTAGTGGGCCTGGGCCGGCCGGCGGACGGCATCCCGCATCAGGACTCGTTTTCGATCACGGCTGCCTCGGAGGTCATGGCCATCCTGTGCCTGTCTCAAAGCATCGACGAATTGAAGCAGCGGCTCTCCCGCATCATCGCGGCCTACACCTACGAGGAGGAGCCGGTCACCGCCGCTGACCTCAACGCGGTGGGGGCGATGGCCATGCTGCTCCGCGACGCGCTGCGCCCCAACCTGGTGCAGACCGTGGAGCACGTGCCCGCGTTTGTGCACGGCGGCCCGTTTGCCAACATCGCGCATGGCACCAACAGCCTGATGGCCACCCGCCTGGGGTTGAAGCTGGCCGACTACTTTGTCACCGAGGCCGGGTTTGGCAGCGACCTGGGCGCCGAAAAGTTTTTCGACATCGTCTGCCGGCAGGGGCTGTCGCCCGACGCGGCGGTCATGGTGGTCTCCATCCGGGCGTTGAAGGTCCACGGGGGCATGTCGCAGGAGGACGCGCAGGCCGGCCGGCCTGACAGAGAGGCGGTCCGGCGGGGCCTGGCCAACCTGGAGAAGCACGTGGAAAACGTCTCGGCGTTCAACGTCCCCGTCGTGGTGGCGCTCAACCGCTTCACCGGCGACGCCGACGGGGAGGTCGCCGTGGTCGAGGGGTACTGCGAGCAGCAGGGTCTGCCGTTCGCCGTCGCCGATGTCTGGGCGGAGGGCGGCGAGGGCGGCGTCGAGCTGGCCGGCAAGGTGGTGGACGTCATCCATAATACCGCGGCGAAGCTCAGCTACCTGTATGAGCCGGAGATGGACGTGAAGGACAAGATAGAGACCATCGCCCGGCGGATGTACGGCGCCGAAAAAGTGGTGTACACGGTGACCGCGGAGGACGACCTCCGCATCATCAAAAAACTGGGGCTGGACGACCTGCTCATCTGCATGGCGAAGACCCCGTATTCGCTTTCCGACGACGCATCGTTGAAGGGCCGGCCCGAGGATTTCAAGGTCACCATCAAGCAGATACGCATCTCAGCCGGAGCGGGCTTCCTGGTGCCCATCACCGGGAAGATAACCACCATGCCCGGGCTGCCGGTGCGTCCCGCAGCCGAGAACATGGACCTGGACAGCGACGGCACCATGCACGGCCTGTTTTAGCTGCCGGGTGAAAAGGAGAGGAGGGGGCCTGAAAATATGGAGGCAAATCCGTCTTTTCGGCCCCATCCTCAGCGGGATATCGCCCGGGTATTTATATCTGTTTTCATTTTAGCTGAATGGGGAAAAATAGTGGTGCTCGTAGAAGCCGACCACGTCCCGCATTTCGATATGGCGGCCGTCCACGTGTATGTCGGCGGTGAGCGAGCCGGCCAGATACGGCATGCCGAACCATCCGGTGCCCGCCACCAGGTAGTAGCTGTGGAGGCGCACCGTGGCGGTGACCGAGCAACTGCCGTTGCTGCCCGCGATGTGCAGCACCGTGGGCTTTGACACCCCGGCGATGTTCTCCCATTCACGGTAGGTCAGCGAAATGTTTTCGATGGGAATGAACCATTCCCCTGTCTCGGTGGCAATGTCGACGCCGCCGCGCCTGTATGGCCCGTCGTCTATCTTGGCTGCCCCGTACATGAAGGTGACCGGTACCGTGGGGTCGGTGAACTCGCCCCAGTCCCACTGGAGGGGCAGCTTCCGGGCGATACCCCAGTTGTGGTCGTGGTATCCCACGCCGGTCATGTCGTAGTGCCGCAGCCTGCCGTCGTCCCGAAAGGACACGGTGCCGCGCACCTCGCCGGCGGGGACGGCCGCGTTCCACGCCATCCACTCCCGGTCGTTGAGCATGTCCTGCCGTCCGGCGACGGGCGCCGTCAGCCTGGTGACATGCAAATCAAGGTCGACCTGCTGCACGTGGTTGCGGTAGGTGACATCGTAGCTGCCGTCGTCCCGCCGGACGAACCGGTTGCCGGCGATGGACACGTCGCAGGTCTCATAGCTCAACGTGTAGGGGATGCCCGGATAGCTTTTCAGGCTCTTGTAGGTGGAGCCGTCCTCGTCCATGAACAGCATGACCACGCCGACCGCCGACGCCAGGGGATTGTTGAGGTCGCCGAAGGTGAAAAACTCGATGAGCAGGCTGTGGCCGTTGTCCCCCTTGACGTTCAGATACCACCATTCATACCACTGGGAGATGTCGCTGTCGTTCTGATAGTACTTGAAATGAGCCGCGTCGTCCACGCCGCCGTCGCCGTCCATCGCCGATGGCGTGACACCCGGCTGCTGCATGTCGTCTCCGGCCGGCTGCTGCCGTTCGCCGGTGAACCCGGCGGTGCCTGCCCCCGCCACGAGGACGCCGATGACAATGACTGCGAGCGCTCTCATCACCGCTTCCAACAACCCGCCATATATATGGTTTCCGCTCCCGGATGCATCCATGCCCTGCGATTACGTTACCGGCAGGGCCAGGGCCAGGATGAGAAACGGGAGGCCGAGCTTGGCGAGCAGGATGCTCTGGTTGCGCACCCGGGGGCTCCAATCATAGTCGTCCAGCCGGTAGAACAGCAGCCAGCCGTACTGGGAGAAAAACGCAAAGAGAGACAGCAATACCACCTTGAGCCATATCATCCCGGATACCATGGTGAACGCGTCCAGGCCATGGTGCAGGCTGCCCACCTGGACGTAAAACGAGCCGATGACCAGGAACATGGCCCCCACGGCCATCTGGGCTTCGCTGTGAAACAATCCCTCGGCGTACATGGACACCAGGGCGCCGATGACGGCGAACACCATCACCGGCCAGCCCGCCTCCAGGGTCAGATAGACGGCGACGGCCAACAGCACCAGCACGGTTGCAACCAGCAGGATTTTCAGCGTCCGCCTGTCCAGGGTGGCCCGCTCCTCGATGTCATAATGATACAGGTCGTGGATGGTATGCGACAGCAGATAATGGGCGAGAAAGCCGCCGACCGCGGTGAGCGCCAGAGCCGGCCAGGCCAGGTCGTCAAGCGACGGAACCGCGCCGGTGGCAAAGGCAAAAAAGCCGCCCAGCAGGGGAAACAATCCGCCGGTGATAAGAGAGGTGGCAAGGGTAAACGGAGACGTCATCCCCTTCTGCTCGATGGGCATTTATACCGTGACGCCGATCTTTTCCGTCATCTTGTTGGTGATGTAGACCGGTGCCTCGCGCAGCAGGTTCTTGTAGGAGCTGTCCGGAATGCCCGATGAATCAGCGATGTCCTGCGACCGCTGGACGTAATGGGTGATGCCCTGCTCGTAGACCTCCTCCAGACTGGTACCCTTTTTCTCCAGCTCCTCCTCGATGGACAGCTTGCCCTTTTCCAGCAGGTCGATGGTATGCTCGTCCACGTCGGTGCCAAAGGCCTTCAGCAACGGCATGATGATACCCTCCTCCATCTTGCCCTCCGCGATGTCCACCATGTCATCCGCGATCTGGTAGGCCAGGCCCACGTTCCGGCCGTACTCGGCCATCGTAGAGCGAACGTCGTCCGAGGCCCGGGCTTCGATGGCCCCGGCGCGGCAGGCGGTGGCAAACAATGAAGCGGTTTTCATCTCGATGACCCGGAGATACTCCTGCATGAGCAGCTCGGTGGAGTTTTCCTCCTCAAATATTTTTTCCAGATGCGCGTTGAGGTCGATGTCGCGCAGCTGCCCGACCAGGGTGTCATCCCAGGTGTCAAGGAAGATCTGCGCGTTCTGCAGGCCGTGCTCAACGGAGATGCGGAACGCCTGGCTGATCATCCGATGACCGGTGAGAATGGCGTTGCCCACGCCCTTGGTAACATGCAGCGCCGGCTTGCCCCGCCGCACCGCATCATCATCCATGATGTCGTCATGAAGCAGGGATGCAGAATGCGCCAGCTCGATACCCACGGCGCTTTCCAGCGCCCGCTGGTATAACTGGTCGTGCTGCCCGTTGGAGCAGGCCTTGAACGAGAGCACCAGCATGACGGGACGCAGCAGCTTGCCGCCTTCGATGGCGTAGCGCATGTCATCGTCGGATATCTCCTGGTCTATCTTGTGCCGGACCTCGTCCTGCATCTGAGCAACGAATTCCTGAAATGTGAGCACGTGACTGAGGGACATTGTTAGGGCTAAACAACATCTTATATATGAACCTAACGCCCGCGCTGCAGACGTAGCATGTGTTACCCGACCCGCCATCGATTTTAAAAGGAGCCCGCATGCTTTAAAATGTTGTATCATCCCTGTTTTACCCTCCATGGACACACGCCGCCGGCTGGCTGGACGCCACCGTTTTTCTCCATGCCGCATCCGGGTGCAACAAGAAAAATTTAAATAATCTCGTGCGTTGGCACATCCACCATGGGATCCGTGGAAGCAGCTGCACGGCAGGAGGGATATAAGGTGCTGGAAACCACCCGAAGCGTCGACGAGGAGGCAATGGAACAAACCGGTGTCCCGGCGACCATCCCCGCCGCCTACGTGGAAAAAAACGGCAAGGTGTATCTGCTCAAGGAAAACGGCACCCGGGAGCGCATCGGCACCAGCGCGTACTGGCAGAAGATAAAACAGTATCCACCCCCGGCCAACCGAAAGGCGGACATCGACACCGACATCCAGCACGAGCACGACCTCCGAAGCTGCGGGCTCTGCAGCCAGCACAAAAACAGCACCGCGCTGCTGAACATCGCGGTCACCAATCGATGCGACCTCCGCTGCTGGTACTGCTTTTTCTACGAGGAAAAAGCCGGCTTCGTGTACGAGCCCTCGCTGGAGGACATCATGGAGGGCATCCGCACCGCCCGGCGGTATAACGGCTACGTGCCCCCGATACAGATAACCGGCGGCGAGCCAGCCATGCGCGACGACCTGGCGGACATCATCGCCGGCGCCGTCGAAATGGGCTCGCCCTACATCCAGCTGAACTCCAACTCGATATCGGTCGGCATCGACTACTATGAGGACCCCGACAGCGCTATCGAGCGAGTGCAGCGGTGGCGGGACGCCGGCCTGAAAACCATCTACACCTCGTTCGACGGGGTCAGCCCGGACTCGGCCAGCGACCCCAAAAACCATTACGAGATCCCGTTCGCATTGCAGGCCTACATCGACGGCGGCATCAAGGGCACCGTCCTGGTTCCCACGGTCAGCCAGCTCAACCTGCATGAGACACCCGACATCGTTCGGTTTGCGATGCACAACATGGACAAGGGCGTCAAAGGCGTCAACTTCCAGCCGATATCCATGGTCGGCTACATCAAAAAAGGCGACCGTGAAAAGCTGCGGGTCGTCCAGAGCGACATCGTCGACATGCTCGAGCAGCGCTTCGGCTTCGGCATGGAAGCCTGGTACCCCGTGTCCACGGTGGCCTCGCTGGCGGACATCATCGGCAACCGCGCCCACTACGACGTCCACTTCTACAACAACGAAAAATGCGGCATCGCCACCTACGTCTACGTCGACCGGGAAAACATGAAGCTGTATCCGATAACCGAGTTCCTGGACGTCGACCGCTTCATCCAGGACGCCAACGACATGACCACCAGCCGCTGGAAAAAAATGGTCACCGGCGCCAGCCTGCTCCGCGACGCGGTCCGCTACCGCGGATTGAGCAAAGCCCTGGCCAAAAAGCTCACCGACTACATCATCAAGGACGAGCTCCCCAACGGCGAGTCATTGTCGACGATGCTGGAGAACATCTTCGACGCCGGCAGCTACGACAGCCTGCGCACCTTCCACTACAACTTCCTGTTCCTGGGCATGATGCACTTCCAGGACTACTACAACTACGACGTCAACCGCGTCCAGCGCTGCAGCATCCACTACGCCGCAGGAGACAAAATCATCCCCTTCTGCACCTACAACGTCTACCCCTCCATCTACCGCGACGCCTATCTCGAACAGCACAAGGAAACCGGCGACCGCGCAGAACGGCTCATGGAGCAAAGCAAGCAGGCAAAACAGCGCGTCCAAAAGTTCCGGGAACACAAGGACGAGATCACCAGCCACCCCGTCTACCAGCAGGTGTACGACTTCTAGAAGGAAGAGAACAGCTGAGCGAAATAAAGAGTTACTTATTTGTAAGTAGATTTTTTAGGCGAACTCTGGTAATCTGATAAAAATCAAAATAAACTTATATGTCAAAATATTACTTATTTGTAGGGATGAGATGCGACTACTAATAGATACGAACATATTCATTTATCGGGAAGATTATGAAGTTGTTCCTGAAAACCTTCAGAGGCTTATAAAAATATTAAACGACTTAGGAGCCCAAATTTTGGTACATCCTATGTCTGTGGAAGAGATAAAAAGAGATGAGGACGCGGAAAGAAGAGAGGTTTCTCTCTCGAAAATTAAAACCTATACGTTCTTAGAGAATCCTCCGGAAGCGACGGACGATAAGAAATTTATTGCGTTAGTGGGCCAAACTGATGACCCTCACGAAATAGTTGATAATAATCTTCTATTTTGTATTCAGAAAGAAGCAGCACAATATCTCATAACAGAAGATAAAGGTATTCATAGAAAAGCAGAGAAGATACAGTTATCAGACCGGGTGCTATCGGTTAGTGAGGCAATTGATAGTTTCGAAGGTTTTCTTCCTAAAGAAGCAGTTAGAACGCCGCCCTCATTGAATCATGTGCCTCTATATACTCTAGATATCGAAGACCCTATTTTTAATTCATTAAAACAGGAATATCCTGACTTTGAGAAATGGTGGAGAAAAAAATGCCGGGAGGGGAGAAAAGCATGGGTATATTTTCAGGAGAATAGGACTATTGGTGCAATTCTAATCCTAAAACTAGAAGAGGAATCTATCCCTTCGACTCCGTCATTACCAGAAAAGAAACGAGTTAAAATATGTACTCTAAAAGTTGAAGAAACTGGACATAAAATTGGCGAATTGTTTATTAAAATATCTGTTAGATTGGCTATTAAAAACCAACGAGATGAATTGTATTTAACCCATTTTACTAAACTAGAAGGGGATCGTCTTGTTGATTTAATCAAGGAATTTGGATTCAATCAAGCCGCTAAGACATCAGATGGAGAAGCTGTATATGTAAAGAATATTTATCCTATAATAAATGGGTATGCGCCTATTGAAATTGACAAACGATTTTATCCTGGTTTCTATGACGGAGAAAAGGTAAAAAAATTTTTAGTTCCTATCCAGCCCCAATATCATGACAGGTTATTCATTGATTGGCCTGGTAGACAACATAGTCTTTTCGAATTTAGCAAGACAGGAGCGGAACTTATTACTGAAGGGAATACCATAAAGAAGGCATATATTTGTCATTCAAAAACAAGAAAGGTGTCCATGGGTGATATTTTATTGTTTTATCGTTCAAGGGATAAAAAAAGCATTACCACTCTTGGGATAGCGGAAGAGGTTTACGATGACATAACTTCAGCCGAAAGGATAATCCATCTTATCGGAAAAAGAAGTGTATATAGTATACCGGAGATAGAAGAGCTGACTATTAAGCCGACCAAAGTGATTTTGTTTAGGCAACATTTTAACTTCCCCACTCCTGTTTCACGAGATTTTTTAAACGAAGAGGATATTATGTGCTGGGCACCACAGTCAATTACCGAGATAGAGAACGAAGAATATCAACTAATAAAAAACAAAGGAGGCATAGATGAAAGCTTTACTGTCGATTAAGCCGAAATACATTGAAGAAATTGCCAATGGTAACAAAAAATACGAATTTAGAAAATATACATTTAAAAAAAGGGTCAAAGAAATATGGATTTATGCAACTTCTCCGGCTCAGGAAATTGTTGGTTTATTCTCGGTCGGAGGGATAATTAAGGATACACCGCAAAATTTATGGGATTCCTTCAAAAAAGACGCGGGAATCTGTGAGAAAGAATTTTTTGATTATTTTAATGGAAACAACGTAGGGTATGCGATCAAGATTGGAGATATTGAATTCTTTGATACACCTTTAGACCCGTGGGAAATTTTTCCGAATTTTTCTGCCCCCCAGTCATATTGTTATCTCCGAGAGCCTATGCAATATAAGCAATCGTTTGAACAGTCACTATTGGATAGTTATCCTTCAGCGGTGCCCGGTTGATAATACATTTGTTTCTCCTTATAGCAACTGATCAATAGTTTAGACGAGCGGGCCCGGTGGGATTTGAACCCACGGTCTGCAGCTCCGAAGGCTGCCGCCCAATCCTGGCTAGGCTACGAGCCCAAATGCAGGGAGAAAAAGAAATAAGGTTACTTAAACCTTGCCGGCGGAGGTCTACCAGCAGATGCCCTCATAGACAATATCGCTGCGTTTTTCTTCGGGTATGATGCGCCGGCCGTCAATCACGATGGGCTGCGCCATCACGGTGAAGTCGAGTTCGGCGAAGGCGGGCCAGTCGGTCATCAAAAGGCAGCCGTCCGCCTCTTCAAGTGCCTCCCGGGGGCTGTCGCAGTACGTGACGTCGGGGAACAGATTGCGCATGTTTTCGGCTGCCAACGGGTCGTAGGCTGTGACATGAGCGTTTTGGTCGAGCAGCGCCTGGATGACGGGTATCGAGCGGGACTCGCGGATGTCATCCGTGTTGGGCTTGAACGCCAGGCCCAAAACGGCGACATGCTTGCCGTCGAGATTGCCGACATGTTTTTCCAGCAAGGTGAGCATCCTGCGGGGCTGCATCTCGTTGACCTCGAGGACAGAGCGGAGCAGCTGCATCGGCACATCCTGGCTGTCGCCCGCCGCGACCAACGCCCGGACGTCCTTGGGGAAGCAGGAGCCGCCGAAGCCCGCGCCCGCCCGGAGAAAATGTGGGGAGATGCGGTGGTCCATGCCCACGGCTTCCATGACCTGGTAGGTGTCGACGTCGTATTGTTTGCACAGGGAGCCGATCTCGTTGGCGTAGGATATCTTGGTGGCAAGCAAAGCGTTGCTGGCGTATTTGACCATCTCGGCCGTCGACGGCGACGTCACATACAGGGGGGCGTCGAACGGCTGGTAGAGCTTTTCGAGGAGC
>JAWOAW010000088.1:0-23776 GCA_046498345.1 Thermoplasmatota archaeon | reverse complement strand
CCAACGTAAAACCGTTTGCTCGGTAAAATGACCGTATCGCCCCTAGTATGGAAGCGACGGCCTTGTCGCTCATTCCCTTTTCCCCGGTTTTTCTCGGGTTGTACCCCCCGGTTTCTTTTTCTCGGTCTGTCCTCAGCCATTCTAGGAATTTCTTTGCTTCTAGTTCGACCTCGCCCTGCTCTCGCTTTGATTTTTTGCGGTCTGCTTCTATTTCGTCTATGAGCTTCTCGGGGTTCATGTCCCGGTATATTAGATATTTCTTTAAGCTGCTCAGATAGTTTGCCTTTGTGCTATATGGTGACCCTGTGAGCCATCGCTCTATCTCCCGGTATTCTAAAAGGTCTTTATTTTTCAGGTTCGTCGCTTGCATATATCCATAACAAGATTATTATAAATAAACTTTACTATTCGATAAGTATAGGCTTGTTTATACTTTATAAACCCTCTCTGGAGGAGATACTACTCAGTGGTCTGAAGGTGGAGGGCGTCTGGAAGCTAAGGCCTCATTGTACTTTGCGGTGTACATCAGCCCCATAAGGAGAGAGCTTCAGACGGCTGAACAGGTTCGATACGTGGATTCCTCCGGGTTGCAGGTATCGGCGGGGTACTACCTCCTGCTAAATGATACCGCCGGCAGCCTGCCATCTCCGGGGGCAGCAGAGGGTATATCCGGTACCGCTATCTTCGTGCCTGAAAACATGTGTATTTTGGGGTCTGTTTCCACTGAAAAGTTTATAGGTATACGATGTATTAGAGACGTGGAGAGCCACAGGTAGCAGTATGGGAATCGAGGAAAGAGGTGTTTTATATGCTCTCTACCCCTCCTCGGTTCCCGCCCCTTAGTAATCGTCCAGATAATATAAGATTGTCGAAATTTTCCGGGCGTCAGCCGTCGCTGGCAGCCCGGATTTCTTCGGTGAAATGGTCGAGTGCCGCCTGCATCCGGTGGTACCAACCGTCGATGCAGGAGCGGACGTGCTTTTTCGCCTGTTCGGGGGGGACCGCCCGGTAGACGTAGTAGCGGCCGCCCCCGTCGACGAGACGTCGTTCCCGTCTGCAGAAGCCGCATTCGGTGAGCCGTGAGAGCGAGCGGTGGACGGTGCTCCGGTCCTTGTGCATGGCTGCGGCGACGGCGTCTGCTCGCTGCTCTCCGTTTAGCAGATGGCGGTAGATGCGCATGTCGAGCCGGGTGAGGTCGAAGAGCAGGCAGAGCATGTCCCTGCATTGCATGTGCTCGTCGGCTGCGTCGGCTGCCATGGTAATGCTATGCGGCGGACATACTTAACGTTTGTGCAAAATTTGTGCAAAAACGTTATATATTCCCGGTCTATTAGGGCTACCATGAGCGAAGAAACAGAAAACATCAAGAAAAAAAAGATGGAGCAACTCCTGGAACGGGTCAAAGGCAGCTCCAAGATGCCCGGCAAACCCGTACAGGTCACCGACAGCGACATGCACGACGTCGTGCAGCAGCATCCGCTCGTCGTCGTCGACTGCTGGGCGCCCTGGTGTGGACCCTGCCGGATGCTATCCCCGATCATCGAGGATCTGGCCAGCGACATGCAGGGCGACGTCGTGTTCGCCAAGCTCAACACCGACGAAAACCAGCAAACAGCCAAGCAGTACGGCATCATGAGCATCCCCACGCTGCTGCTCTTCAAAGACGGCGAGCTCATCGACCAGCAGATGGGCGCTCTGCCCAAGGACATGCTCCGCTCCTGGATCGAACGATACACATGAAAAAACGGGCGATCCTGCTTCTCCCCCTCCTCTTTCTCTCCCTCACGCTGTCAGGCTGCCTCGACGACGACACGGCAAGTAGCGGCACCTACACGTTCACCACGCTCTCCGGCGAAACCCGGGCGCTGAGCGACTACGAGGGCAGCGTCGTGGTGCTGGACATGATGGCAACCTGGTGCCAGCCCTGCCAGTACCAGATGCTGGAGCTTCGCCATGTGCGGGAGAACTACAGCGAAAGCGAGGTGGTCATCCTCTCCGTCGACATCGACGAAAAAGAGACGGCGCAGCAGCTGCAGCAGTTCAAACAGCAGTTTACCGCGTACGGCTACGACCTGGACTGGACGTTCGGCATGGACGACGGCAACATATCCACGGCATATCTCGGCGAAGGCATCCCCACCATCTGCATCTTCAGCCCAGCCGGCGACCTCTCCTTCAGCCACGAGGGCATCGCCGTGTACGACGACATACCGGAGGGCCTCCCCGCCGACACCACCCGGCTCAAACCGGTCATCGACGACCTGCTCTAAGCCCTGGCTACGGAAGAAAAAGCGGATACGAGGGGGAGGGAGGCGTGGCAAGACGCCAGATCCCCGTATCCACAGCCAAAAACAGCCATCAATTAAAAAATTGTCTATTTTTTTCGGGGTCAAAAAATCGAAAATGCACAACAAATCATTTAAGCCCGGCGTGGTTTGCCTCATTCCATGAACGAAGACAGGGTTCGCGGCATCCTGCAGCGGCTGGCCGAGGACAACCTCGATGTCGAGGAGGCCCTCCAGGAGCTCCGCTACGCGCCCTTCGTGGACCTGGGCGAGGCCAAGCTGGACGTGCAGCGCGAGATGCGCACCGGGGTGCCCGAGGCCATCTACGCGCCCGGGAAAACAACAGCGGATATCGTCGGGTTGGTCGAAGCTGCCGAGGCGCGGCCATTGTTCGTCACCCGGGCAGGCCGGGAGGTCTACGAGGCCATCCGGCAGGTTGCCGACGCCGTCTACCATGAGCGGGCCCGGCTCGTCGTGATAGGAGCCGTGCGGCAGCGTGATGACGGCCTGGTGGCCGTGGTCAGCGCCGGCTCATCGGATGTGCCGGTGGCGGAGGAGGCGGCCGTGGTCGCTGCCTCGCTCGGCCATCGGGTGGACCGGGTGTACGACGTTGGCGCCGCCGGCCTGCATCGGCTGCTCGCCTACCGGGATATCTTGGCCGATGCCCGGGGTATCATCGTGACGGCGGGCATGGACGGCGTGCTGCCCTCCATCGTGGCCAGCCTGTTTCCGGCGCCGGTGGTCGGGCTGCCGACGAGCGTGGGCTACGGAACCGGGCTTGACGGCCATGCGGCATTGCTGACCATGCTGAACAGCTGCTCGCCGGGTGTCGCGGTGGTCAACATCGACAACGGCTACGGCGCCGGGGTGTTCGCCCACAAAATTGTGATGCAGTGCCGCGCTGGCAATGACGGGCCTCCATAGGAAGCGGAAATCAACACGTTTATATACAACGTATATATTCTTTGTGTGTCGGGATGGGAAGCATGCGCCTTAAGGAAGTACAGTTGGAAAATTTTAAATCCTTCGGGAAGAAGATTACTGTCCCGTTTCTCCCCGGCTTCACCGCGATCACGGGCCCCAACGGATCCGGCAAGTCAAACATCTCCGATGCCATCCTCTTCATCCTGGGGCCGCGCAGCCCGAAGACCATCCGGGCGGGCCGGCTCACCGACCTCATATACAACGGCAAAAAAAACGTCAACCACTGCACCGTCTCCCTCGTCCTGGAGGACGGCGACGAGACCATTCGTTTGACGAGGAAGGTGAAGCGCTCCCCATTGCCCGACGACCCCGACAACTATTACAGCTATTTCTATATCAACGGCAAGTCGTCATCTTTGACCGAGTTCGTGCAGCTTCTGTCGTCCGCCAACATATCGGACACCTGTATCGTCCAGCAGGGCGACGTGACCGCCGTGGTGGAGATGGGCGACGTTCCCCGCCGGAAGATCATCGACGACATCGCCGGCGTCTCCGAGTTCGACCGGGACATCGAGAAATCCGAGAAGGAGAAGGCGGAGGTGGAGCAAAACCTGGAGCACCTGGGCATCATCCTCAAGGAGATAAAAAGCCAGCTCCGCAAGCTCAAACGGGAGCGCGACGACGCCCTCAAATACCGGGACATGCAGGAGGAGCTCAAGCGAACCAAGGCCATGCGCTCCTACAAGAAACGCCTGGAGGTCGAAAAAGAGATTGGGGAGATAGAGAAGCAGATACAGTCCTACAAGGACGAGCGGGAGCGCCTCAAGGAGCAGCGGAAGGAGCTGCAGGAGCGCTACCGGGCCAAGCAGCTGGAATTGCAGGAGATCGAGGACACGATCGCTGACCTGGGCGGCGAGGAAGTCGAGGAGCTCAAGGAGCAGATCAACGAGGCGCGGGAGGAGGCCATCAAGGCCAAGGAAAAAATCAACTACTATTCCAAGGAGATATCGGAGAGCAAGCAGGAGCGCGAGGAGCTGGAGGCCACGCACGAAAAGCTGGAGAAGGAGGTTCATTCCTACGAGGAAAAAATCGGGGAGCTGGAACAGGAGCGGGAGCAGGTCGAGCAGCAAATCGAGGAAGCCAGCAGCGAGCTCGAGGGCATCAAGGACCGGATGAGCAACTCCGACGAGCGGGCCATGGACATCACCCGCAGCCTGGCGAAGATAAAGAAGCGCTACGAGCAGGAACGCCAGGTGCTCCATGAGCTGGAGCTGGAGCAAGACCGGCTGGAGCAGCAGATGGAGAGCCTGGACGTGGCCATCTCGGAGCTCGAGGAGGACCGGAACACGTATGAGTTCGAGCTCAAGGATGTCGCCTGGCAGATCAAGGAGATACAGAAAAGCCAGAAGGAGCAGCTGAAGAAAAAAAAGCGGCTGGAGCAGGAGCTCTTCGACCTGAAAAAGGAGGAATCCGAGATCTCGGAGTCATTGCAGGAGCTCGACCAGCAGGTGATGCGCTACCAGCGGGAGCTGGCCAAGCTCAAGGCTCGCCGGGAGGCCAGCAGCTACACCCGGGCGGCGCAGGAGATCCTGAGGGCCCGGAACGAGGGCACGATACGGGGCATCCACGGCAGCATCTCCGAGCTTGGCAGGGTGGACGACCAGTATCAGCGGGCGCTCGGCATCGCCGCCGGCCGGCGGGCTGAGGCCATCGTGGTGGACGACGACGAGGTCGCCGCCAAGTGTATCAGCTATCTCAAGAAACATGACTACGGCCGCACCACGTTTTTGCCGTTGAGCAAGATGTCGGCGGGCAAGCCGCGGGGCAAGGCGTTGATGACGGTCAAGGAGGACGGCTCACATGGCTTCGCCATCGACCTGGTGAGCTTCGACCCCGAGTACCGGGCCGCGTTCTGGTACGTGTTCCGGGACACCATCGTCATGGAGGATTTGGGCGCTGCAAGGAAGGTCATGGGCGGCGTCCGGCTGGTGACCCTGGACGGCGAAATCGTGGGTTCCAGCGGGGCCATGATCGGGGGGAGCACGCCCCGGAAGGCGTCATTTGGCAAGGGCGACCAGCGCAAGGTCGGCGACATCGGCAAAAAACTGCGGGAGGTCACCCAGCAGCAGGAAGCCATGTCTGAGCGGCTGATGGAGGTCCGCGAGCAGATCTCGGAGGTGCAGCAGCAGCTCCGCGATTGCACCATCGAGGAGGAGGACCAGCTGGAGCGGCTGGACGCCCGCAAAAAAGAGTTCAACGGCAAGCTCAAGGTCATCACCGAGCGGCTGGAGACAAAGCAGGATGAGCGCGGGCAGCTGCAGCAGAAAATAGCCGGGGTGCAGCAGGACATCGAGGAAAAAACCGGGCATATCGAGGAGATGGAACGAGAGCGCGAGCAGACCGAGCAGCAGCTCAAGCAGATCAGCACCAAGGAGATCACCCAGAAAATCGACGCGTTGAAGGAACGGCTAGAGGAGCTGCGCGAACGGCAGCGGTCCCTGGTCTCGGAGATACGCACCCGATCCAAGGAGCTTGAGGTCGCCGGGGAGCGCCGGCAGGAAGTCGAAGACCGGCTGCAGGCCATCGACAGCCAGCGGAAGGAACACCAGGCGGAGATCGAACACCTCAAAGAGGTACACGAGGAAAACCAGGAGAAGATGGAGGCGCTGATGGAGGTGGAGGACAACATGCTGGGCAAGCGCAAGGGTCTGACGGAGGAGCGCGACGCATTGTACCGGGAGACCGTGGACATCGAAAACAAGATCGACAGCGTCTCCACCAAGATGGAAACCAACCTGGACCTTATCTCCCGGGCGAAGTCGCGGCTGCCGACGTTGGAGGAAACCCTGGGCGAGCTGCTCATCGAGACCCAGGACTACGAGTTCAGCCAGGACGAGATGTCGCCGCTCGACGAGCTCAAAGCCCGTGTCAAGGAGCTGGAGCGGGACATGGAACGGCTGCAGCCGGTGAACATGCGCGCCCTGGAGGAGTACGAGCGGCAGGAGGAGCGCAAGCAGTCGTTTGACGAGGATATCGACCGGCTGCGGGAGCAGCGGAAAAATCTCATCAACCTGGTGGAGGAGATTAAAAAGAAAAAGAATGATGCTTTCTTCGCCGTCTACGATGCGGTGAAGGAGCATTTCTCTGAGATATATGCGGAGCTGACCCCGGGGGACGCGAAGCTGGAGCTGGAAAACCCGGAGCAGCCGTTCGACGGCGGCCTGATTATCCGGGCGCGGCCGAAGGGTAAGCGGTCGCTTCGCCTCAACGCATTGTCCGGCGGCGAGAAGAGCATGGCGTCGCTGGCGTTTATCTTCGCCCTGCAGGCCTACGACCCGTCGCCGTTTTACATCCTGGACGAGGTGGACATGTTCCTGGACGGCAAGAACGCGGAGCGCGTCGCCTCCATGATCCAGCAGCGGGCCCGGAGCACCCAGTTTATCGCTATATCATTGCGGCGCATCACGCTCAACAGGGCCAATCATATCTATGGGGTGACGATGCATGACAACGGCGTGTCCACCCTGATCGGCAACGTGGAAATGGAAGAGGTCGAGCAGCTGGTGGAGGTAAAATGAAGGACAACATCGTCGACCATCTGCTGCTGCAGCGGGAGGACGTGGCGAAGAAGGAGAGCCTTCAGAAGTACATCGAGATGGCCGACGGCGCGGCCACCATGTATGTCGAAAACCCCTTTGACCGAGCCATCGCCGCCACCTTTGAGCTGGTCATCGACGAGCAGTTCGACCCCTGGGAGATCGACCTGGTCTCGTTTTCCCGCCTCTACCTGGAAAAGGTGCAGCAGACCCAGATCGTCGACCTGATGACCGCCGGCCGGATCATCCTGATGGCCTGGAAGGTGCTGAGGCTGCAGTCCGACTGCATGGTCCAGCGGCTGGAGGAGGCGGAGCAGGAGGAGCCCGAGCAGTGGGACGACATCCCCGACTGGTACATGGAGGACGACGGCTACACCTACACCCGGGCGGTCATCGAAAACGAGGCGCCCATAGAGGAAAAAGTCCGCCGGGACGGCAAGCGCAAGGTCACCCTGGTGGAGCTCATCAACGCGTTCGAGGAAGCCCGCGACGAGGTCACCGAGCGGCAGCAGCGGCAGGAGCAGCGCGCCGAACAGCGGCAGCGGCAGGCCCGGCAGGACGAGGAGGACGTGGGCGACAACGCACACCAGGAGGACATCGAGCAGGAGATATCCATCGTGCTCAGTCGTCTCAGCCAGCTGAACGGCCGGGCTATCGCCATCGGCGAGCTCTGCGATACAAATGACAAAGAGGACCTGGTTATGACGATGTCGTCATTGCTGTTCCTGGCCCGGGAGGAACGGATACAGCTCTGGCAGGAAGATTTTCCCTACGGCACCATCTACATAAAGAACGCCCACCATGAACAAGCGTAGCATTCGACAGGTAGAAGCAGCTCTTTTTTCCGCCGGTCGCCCACTGTCAGTCGAGGAATTGTGCGACGCGTTGGACATGGGCGAGAAAGCGGTGGTGAAGGCCATCGAGCATCTGCAGAAAGAATATCGTTCGGCAGGGGAAAAAGATGCCACGGCGCTGGAGGTGACCCGGGCGGGCGACAAGTACGTGATGCAGCTTCGCTCCAAGTATGCATCCTACGGGCAAAAGCTGTCGCCGCGGGAGGTACCCACGAAACTGTTGAAGACGGTGTCGCTCATCGCCTACTATCAGCCGGTGACCCAGTCGGACGTGCGGGACATGATCGGCAGCAAGGTCTACGACCACGTGCCCGAGCTGGAGGAACATGGTTTCATACGGGCGAAACCGCACGGCAGGACGAAGATGCTGGAGGCCACGGACTATTTCTACGAATATTTTGGCTTCGAGACCACCGACCGGGAAAAAATACGGGAGCAGCTGCGGCAGCGGATGCAGCAGTAACCGGGATATACGGCGGGGACATTTTCACTGCTTTTTCAGCGCTGCCGACGAGCCAGCCCGACGAGCGCTTCGATGTTCTCGTAGCCGTGCTCCCGGAGCCAGCACCGTAGCTGCTCGCATATGTCATCGAAAATGGCGCTGCCGCCGTCATGCAGCCCGCTGCCAATCTGGACGGCCGTGGCGCCCGCCATGAGATATTCCACGACGTCCCGGGCGGTGGCAACGCCGCCCACGCCCACCAGGGGGATGTCCAGCATGCCGGCCAGCTCGTAGACGCAGCGGACCCCGACGGGCCGGATAGCCGGGCCGGAGAGGCCGCCGGTCACGTTGGCCAGCACGGGCAATCCTATGTCGACGTCGATGGCCATGGCCTTCAATGTGTTGATGGCCACCACGGCGTCCGCGCCGCCGCTCGCGGCAGCCCGCCCCCGTTCCACAATGTTTTCTGCGCCTAGCTTCACCCAGACCGGGACATCCGTTGCCTGTTTCACCGCGTCCACCAGGCCAGGGATATGCTCGGTGGGGACGCCGGCGCCGTATTCGCCGGCATGAGGGCAGCTCATGTTGAGCTCCAGCGCCGCCACGTGGGGAGCCATTTTTTCTGCGACGGAGACGAACTCCTGGCTGCTGCGGCCGAAGATGCTGCCGATGACCACGTCCACGTCCACATCCCGGAGCTCCTGCACGTAGCGGTCGACGCCCGGATTGGGCAGCCCCATCGCGTTCAGGATGCCGTGCTCGAGCTCCACCACGCTGGGGTTGCCGTAGCCTTCACGTTCATCCAGCCCCACGGACTTGGTGACCACGGCCCCGGCAGCCCGGCAGCGTTCCATGCTCCCGGCGGACATGTCCAATACTCCCGAGGCGAGCATCAGCGGGTTTTTGAGCCGTATCTGTCCGACCGACGTTGCCAGACACATAGCTTTTAAATGCAGGACCGTATTTAAAACAATGCCGAAATACGTGAAGACCACATGGTATGGAACGTTTTTGTACGACGACGACGGCGTCATCGAAGCAAAGCTGTTTCCCAAAAACGCCGATGACATCGCCGCCCGCCTCAGCCGGATGCGCACCGGCGACATCCTCGACGAAGAACGCGCTCTCGGGGAGCACGACGCCGTGGCATCGGAGCCCCGTCTCAGCCCGCTGTTCTCCATCGGCGAGGTACCCGAGCTCGATGTCAGCCCCGATGCGCATGGATACGACCCCGATCTGCTCCACCAGGCGTCAATCATGCTCGCCGAGCAGCAGATGCAGCGGGAGCGAAGCCAGCGGAGCACCCGCATCGCCGACGCGGTCCACGCGCTCGACGACCTGCTCAAAACCCGCAACATCCTCATGGAGCACCTGGAAGACTGGTATGGGTACTTCGCCGGGGATGACATCGACAGCGACCGCCTGCCCGGCCACATCATCGAGGAATGGAGCATGGCCGGCAGCGGCCAGCTCGACCGGCAGGAGGAGGCATCATTGGTGCAGCTCGCCCGGGTGGCCGCCGAGATGCAGCAGACACGGGACACCCTGGAATCATATGTCAGCAACGCGATGCAGCAGATGGCACCCAACGTCAGCGCCCTGGTCGGCGAGGCCATCGCCGCCCGTCTCGTCGCCGCCGCCGGAGGCCTCCGCCGCCTGGCCGAGCTGCCGGCGGGGACCATACAGGTGCTTGGGGCCGAGAAAGCCCTGTTTCAGCATCTCCGCAAGGGAACGCCGCCCCCCAAGCACGGCATCATCTTCCAGCATGAATGGGTGAACACGGCACCGAAAAAAAAGCGAGGCAAAATTGCGCGGAGTCTCGCCGGCAAGATAGCCATCGCCGCCCGAGCCGACGCCTTTACTGGGCGGGACATCGCCGGGCAGCTCCGCCGGGAGATAGAAAAACGGCTGGCGGAGATACGGCGGGGATAAACCTCGTGCCACACCCGGTCAAGCCCCGGGCACGTATATGGACCTATGCCAGTTCTGACGCCCGCTACCCCTCCAGGTAGACCAAAACCGTTTCCCCCAAGTTATTTAATGGAGGAACGGATTAAGAGGTAAGAGTTGGGAAGTATGAACAAAACCCATTTTGCACATATTTTGGTACCAGAGAGAGCAGACCATCCCGAGCGAAGCCACGCCACGCTGGAACGAGTCATCGAGGTCCTCGACAACGTCCTCGGCGACCAGGCAGCGCCACACGTACAGCGGCTCAAAGAACGGCTCAACGTCGACAAACGAGCGCCGCTGGACATGGAGCAGGCACACGCCGTCGCTGCCGTACTCGACCAGGCAGCCCTGCCCCACCACGTCATCCGGGAAATAAGCGGGCAGCTCCAGGAATCCGAGATAGCCACCGCGGAAGCAAAGGAGCTCCACCGCCGGTACAAGACACCCGTATCCGGACTGGAGGAAGACATCGTCCCCGTCAGAGGAGACGGCTGCTGGATACGCGACACCCACGGCGAATGGTATCTCGACATGGACAGCAACTACAGCGCCACCAACCTGGGCATGGCCAACGAGGAACTCGCCCGGGGGCTCTACAACCAGGCGAAGCTACTGGTCTCCATGAAAGAAGACCGCGTCCAGATAGCCCGCACCCGGTTTCTCCGCGAAATAGGGCAGATGATGCCCCCCGGCCTCGAACACTTCTACTGGCAGAACTCCGGGGGCGAAGCAGTCGACAAATGCATCAAGTTCGCCAAAGCCTACACCGACAGCAAGGACGTCATCGCCTTCAAAAACGGCTTCCACGGCCGCACGCACGGTGCGGTGGCAGTCACCTGGAACGAGGACTACCGACGGCCGTTCCACCTCCACGAGGAAGACTGGGTGCACTTCGCCGACTTCAACGACATCGACTCCGTCCGACAGGCCATGGACCAAAGCGGCGCCCAAATCATCATCATGGAGATGGTGCAGGGCGAAGAAGCCGGCAACACCCCGGCGGACCAGGACTTCATTGACAGCCTCTGGCAGCTCGCCGATGAACGCAACGCGGTCATCATCGACGACGAAGTCCAGGCCGGATTCGGCCGCACCGCCGTCAACGAGGGCGACTGGTTCGCCTGCCAGAGCTACAACGTCACACCGGACATCATGGCCATCGGCAAATCATTCGGCGGCGGCTACCCTGTCACCGCCGTCGTGACAAACCAGGAGATATCCGACGCGATGCAGCCCGGCTGGGACGGCTCCACCTTCGGCGGCAACCCCATGGCCATGACCGCTGCTCTCATCGCCACCCGGCAAATGCGCCGCCACAACATCACGGGCAACGTCATCGACAGGGCAGCGCAGATGCAGGAGGGCTTCGCCAAGCTCCAGCAGAAGCACGCCGTCATGGAGGACATTCGGGGCAGAGGGCTCATGCTCGCCTTCTCCGTCGGCAGCCCCGACAACGTCGAAGCGTTGCAGCATCATCTCCGCGAACAGCACGTCAAATCCACGCTGTCCACCGGGGAATACATCCGCTTCCTCCCGCCGACCATCATCAGCCCCGGCGAGGTATCATTCTTCCTCGACCGACTCGACAAAGCCCTCGACAACCTGTCCTGCTAACCCGGCAGGATAAAGCATATATGGCCTGTTGCCATACCGTTTAGGATGGCAACTGTCGACGAGATTCTGGAGGAACAGCGCGAGGAAGGCCGGCGTATCATCGAGCGGAGTTCGACCTCCCGGGAGCTGTACGAGGAGCTCAAAAAAGAATGTCCCCATGTCCCCGAGGAGGAAATCGTCCGCCTGTTCAAATCGGTGGCCGCCGGCACCAAGATGGTGGACAGCGCCATCGTCGCCGCGGCGCACAACATGGAATACAACGCGACGCATCCGGCCCGGGAAGACAGGCCTTGGATAGACCTGTTTTTCACGGATACCGCCCGGGAGATTATGCCGCCCGAAAAGCTCGTCAAAGACCGGGATCTCTACAGGAAATATATAGAGATGATCAGCGCGCTGGAAGCCAAATATGACGAGCAGGAGGAGCAGCCCGATCTCTCCATCTTCAGGCGGCAGACGACGGTGTTCCTCAAAGACCACGTGGAGTGATACCGTGCGAATTGAGCGCCATCCCATCCTCGACTTCGACCGCCGCCACCGGTTTACGTTTTTATACAACGGCGAGCCCGTCACCGCCTACGAGGGCGAGAGCATCGCCGCCGCCCTGCATGCCGCCGGGGTCAACGTACTCTCGCGGAGCGTCACCCATGACCGCCCCCGAGGGTTCTTCTGCGGCATCGGCAAATGCTCGTCGTGTCTCATGCGCGTCGACGGTGTCCCGTCCGTTCGGACCTGCATCGTGCCCGCCCGGCAGGATATGCAGGTGGAATCCGCGCAGGGAGGACTTCCCGAGGCGTCCTTCGAGTCACATACCCCGGCAGATATAGCTGTGGAGGTGCTCGTCGTCGGCGCCGGGCCGGCGGGCATGATGGCGGCCATAGAGGCGGCCGGCCACGACAGCCAGGTGTTGCTCGTCGACGAGAACCCCCGGATGGGCGGGCAGCTCGTCAAGCAGACGCACAAGTTTTTCGGGTCAAAGCAGGAGCGGGCGGGCACCCGGGGCGTCGCCATTGCCCGGGAGCTTGAGGAGCAGATAGCCTCGCATGTCGAAAAAGGCCGGATTGACACCCTGCTGCATACCTCGGCGTTCGGTTACTACGGCCGCAGTGACGATGGACATGTCGTCGCGGCTGCCAACCGCCTGGAAAACCGGCTGTATCGCATCAAAGCACGGCAGGTCGTCATCGCCACCGGGGCCATGGAAAACATGCTGGCGTTTCCCGGCAACGACCTCCCCGGCGTCTACGGCGCGGGCGGCGTTCAGACCTTGATGAATGTCTACGGCGTCAGGCCCGGCGAGCGCGTGCTCATGGTCGGCGCCGGCAACGTCGGGCTCATCGTCTCCTACCAGCTTTTGCAGGCCGGCGTCAAGGTCGACCGGGTCGTCGAAGCCATGCCCCGCATCGGCGGCTACCATGTCCATGCGGCCAAGCTCCGCCGCCACGGCGTGCCCATACAGGTCAGGCATTCCATCCGGGAGGTCTACGGCGACGGCCAGGTGGAGGGCGCCACCATTGTTGAGCTCGACGACGACTGGAACGAAATAGAGGGAAGCGAACAGGACGTGGTATGTGACACTGTCTGCCTGGCTGTGGGACTGACCCCATCGGCCCGGCTGCTGTTCCAGGCCGGCGCCGCGCAGCGGTACATCCCCGCGGCCGGCGGACACGTCGCACTGCACAACGACCGTATGGAAACATCCATCCCGGGGCTCTATACGGCGGGTGACACGTCGGGCATCGAGGAAGCATCCACGGCCATGATGGAAGGCACAATCGCCGGGCTGGCAGCCGCCGACGCCCTGCACGACATAGACAACGCCGAAAAGCTGCTGCGGGACTACCGCGACCGCCTGGCCGGCATGCGAGCCGGGCCGTTCGGCGAAAAACCGCGGATGGCAAAAAACATCATACACGAGGAGGCTGACCATGCAGGAATATGAGCAAACCGGCGTGCTATCCGAGGACATCCTCGACCTGCCATCGGAGGAGCAGCTCCGAAAAGGTGTCGCCATCGTGGAATGCGTGCAGGAGATTCCCTGCAATCCATGTGTCGACGCATGCCCGGTGGACGCCATCACCATGAAAGACGTCAACGCGCCCCCCCACGTCGACTACGCGGCATGCATCGGCTGCGGGCAATGCGTCGCCGTCTGCCCCGGCCTGGCCTGCTTCGTCGTCAAGATCGAAAACGACCACGCATTGGTCACCCTGCCATACGAGATGCTCCCCCTGCCCGAGGAGGGCGACACCGTTGCAGCGCTCAACCGCCACGGCGAACACGTCGGCGAGGCGACTGTCCGCCGGGTCAAACAGGGCGACACGCCCGTCATAACGGTACAGGTCGCGCCGGAACATGCCATGCAGGTCAGGACCATCGAGGTGGAACCATGACCACGATAATCTGCCGATGCGAGGACGTCACCGAGGCTGATATCCTTGAAGCCATCGGGGACGGCTGCCGGACATTGGACGAGCTCAAATACCGGCTGCGTCTGGGCATGGGCCCCTGCCAGGGCCGCACCTGCCTCGCATTGGCGGCGCGCATCCTGGCCCGGGAGACCGGGCAGTCCATCGAGGAGCTGGCATGGCAGACAGCCCGGCCGCTCGTGGTTCCCGTGTCCCTGGGCACCCTGGAAGGTGAGCCCCATGATTGACCACGCCGATGCGGTCATCGTCGGCGGCGGCGTCAACGGCTGCGCCCTGGCCTACGAGCTCTCCAAGCGCGATATAGACGTGGCCGTGGTGGAGCGAGACATCCTGGCCAATGGGGCCACCGGGAGATGCGGCGCCGGTATGCGCCAGCAGTGGTCGACCAGGGAAAACGTTACCCTGGCCATGAAAAGCGTTGCTATCTTCGAGCAGCTATCCGAGGAGCTCGGAGCGGACATCGGCCTCCGGCAGGGCGGCTATCTGGTCATCGTCCACGACGAGGAGGGCATGCAGCAGTCGAAGCGGAACGTCGAATTGCAGCGCTCCCTGGACCTCGATGTCAGGCTGCTCGACCGGGATGAGATAACGGACGTGGTATCCGTGCTGGACGTGGACGGCATGGACGCCATCGGCGCCACGTTTTGCCCCAGCGACGGGCACGCGGACCCGTTCAAGACCACCTATGCCTACGCAGCCGCGGCGCAGCGGCAGGGCGCCCAGTTTTATCGTTTCACCGAGGTCGAGGACGTTCTCACAGAGGATGGCGAGGTTGCCGGTGTCAGAACAAGCAGGGGCGACATCGCCGCTGACTACGTGGTCAACGCGGCAGGGGCCTGGTCGAAACAGGTCGCCGGGATGGCCGGCGTGGAGCTTCCCAACGTGCCCTACAAGAAGGAGATACTGGTGACGGAGCGGATGGCCCGGGTGTTCGACGCCATGGTGATATCGTTCAAGGACGGCATCTATTTCAGCCAGCAGGAGGAGGGACAGGTGCTGGGGGGCATCCCGCCGCCGGAGACGGTGACCGGCTACGACGACACGTCAACGCTGTCGTTTCTGCAGCACATGTCCCGGACGCTGGCCCGCTATGCCCCGGTGCTCCGGCATGTCAGGGTATTGCGGCAGTGGACGGGTTACTACGACGTCACGCCGGATGCACGCCCCATCCTGGGCGAGGTCGACGAGCTCCAGGGCTTCATACAGTGCAACGGCTTCTCCGGCCACGGGTTCATGCTGGCACCCATCGTCTCCCGCGTGTTGGCGCAGCGGATCGCCGGGGAGCAGCCCGAGGTGGACATCTCCGGCCTGCGCTACGACCGCTTCAGCAAAGCAGACTTCGAGCGGGAGCAGTCCGTGGTCGGCTGAACGCCGCCACCATTATATTTATAAGCAATGGGTCTATTTCAGGTAGGAGATTTCATGTATTATATGGTTAAAAAGGAAGATACCATCCGCATCCCGCCCGACCACATCGGAGAGGACCTGGAAGCGGTGAGCAGCGTCATCGTCCAGGAAACCTTCGAGGGCACCATGGACAAGGAGGACGGCCTCATCCTGGTCGCCGAGAACGTGGAGCGGATGGGCGAAGGCAAGATAATCCACGGCGACGGCGCCATCTACCAGGACGTGGCCTTCGACGCATTGACGTTCAAGCCCGAGCAGCACGAGGTCATCGACGGCATCATCTGCGACGTCGTCGAGTTCGGGGCCTTCTGCCACATCGGGCCGCTGGACGCCCTGATACACAAAAGCCAGATCATGGACGACCACATCGTCATCGACGCCGAGAACAAGCGGATGGAGGGCCGGGAGACCAAGCATTCGCTGAAGGTCGGCGACGTGGTCCGCGCTCGCATCGTCACCATCTCGCTCAACGAGATGAATCCCCGGGAGAGCAAGATCGGCCTGACCATGCGGCAGCCCGGCCTGGGCAAACAGGAATGGCGCAGGGAGGACACCAAATGAAAGCCTGCAAGAAATGTCACATGCTGGCTGACAGCGACGTCTGCCCGTACTGCAACGCGCCGATGTCGGAGCACTGGCAGGGATACATGGTCATCATCGACCCCGGACGGTCCCGCATCGCGGAAAAAATGGGCATCAAGATGCCCGGTAAATATGCACTCAAGGTACGATGACATACGTGCTCCCCGACGATAAGCGCGGCATGCTGCGGCAGCCCATCGGCGACATCCTCCATGAGGACGAGCTCGACGGGGAGCTGTCCCGGCCGCTTGTCACGGTGGGGGACATGGTGACCGCCACGCTGCAGCGCCGGGGCATCGAGCCCGATGTATCCGTGGTCGACTACCGGGTGGAGCGTTCGCCGTGTAGCACCGGGGTACGGGAGGCGGTGCAGGATGCCGGGGTCACGGTGCGGCAGGTGTCCAATCCGGCGAGTGTCATCACCGACGAGCTCTGGCAGGCAATCGAGGCGGCGCTGTCCAGCGATGACGCAACGAGAATAGAGGTGGACGGCGAGGAGGACCTGGCGTCGCTGGCGGCCATCATGCTGGCTCCGAAGGGTGCGACGGTCCTCTACGGGCTGCCGTCACGGGGTATCGCCCGTGTCATCGTCACGGAAGAGTCAAAAGCAAAAGTCAAACACGTCCTGCAGGACATGGAGGAATAAAATGGAAATCGAGATATCGTCAAGAAAGGAAAACAAGATCCTGGACAGGGAGGAAGTCGCATTCGCCCTGCATTTCGAGGGCAAGACCCCGACCAGGAAGCAGGTGCAGCAGAAGCTGGGCGACGTCATCGGCAGAAACATCATCGTTGTAGAGTACATCAAGCCGATGTACGGTGCCAGCCAGGCGACGGGCTACGCCCGGGGGTACACCTCGGCGAAGCAGGCCCGGGCCGTCGAACGGCAGCACATCCTGGAGCGGAACAACCTCGCCGGCGGAGCGGAGCAGCCCGCCGAGGCGGAGGAAACCGGGGAAGCGACACCTGAAGCTGAAGCGGAAGAGGCACCGGAAGAGGAGAAAGAATAACATGAGCAAAAAAAACCTGTACAAGATAGAGGACGGCGTGCTGGTCCGCACCCATAAGGCCTGCCCCAAGTGCGGCGACGGCGTGTTTCTCGCCGAGCACAAGGACCGCCTGAGCTGCGGCCAGTGCGGCTACACAGAATTCAAGTAACATGGGCGACATGCTCGACGGGCTCGACCTCGACGACGTCGACGACCTTTTCGCGGACATCCCCGAGGAGATACGCATCGACGGGCTCGACCTCCCGCCGGGCATGACGGAACAGGAGGTGGAACGCCATGTCGACGGACTGCTTGACAGAAACCGGTCCTTCCGGGATATTCCCTCGTTTCTGGGCGGCGGCATCCAGCCGCATTATGTTCCCGCGGCCGTCGAGCACGTGGTGGCCCGAAGCGAGTTTTTGACCTCCTACACCCCCTATCAGCCGGAGGTCTCCCAGGGCATCCTGCAGGCGATGTTCGAATACCAGTCAGTCGTCTGCGAGCTCACCGGCATGGACGCCGCCAACGTGTCGATGTATGATGCGGCCACGGCACTGGGCGAGGCAGCCGGCATGGTCGCCCGGAGCACCAGGGGCGGCCTGTTTCTCATCCCGAAAAACCTGGCCCCGGAAAAAAAATCAGTCCTGAGCAGCTACCTGTGGAGCACCGACCTCGAGGTCAGGGAGATACCCGCCGTCGACGGCCGGGTTGACCTCGATGCAGCCATGCATCTGGCGGACGACGCCGCAGGCGTATACCTCGAAAACCCGAACTACCTCGGCCTGATAGAAAACCGCATCGACGACGTCAGGTCACTCGCATCGGAGAGCGACGTAATGCTGGTCGTGAGCGTAGACCCCCTGCTGGCAGCGGTGACCCATCCGCCCTCCACATATGGCGCGGACATCGTCGTCGGCGACGGCTGGTTCGGCAGCCCGATGAACTACGGCGGCGTCCGCCTGGGCATGTTCGCCTGCAAAAGGAAGCATGTCAGACAGATGCCCGGCCGCATCATCGGGGCCACCAGTGACAGCGACGGCAAACGCGCCTTCTGCATGACCATGCAGACCCGGGAGCAGCACATCCGCCGGGAGCGGGCGACGAGCAACATCTGCACCAACCAGGCATTGGCCGCCGTCGCCTTCGCCGCCTACGCAGGGCTGCACGGCGCAGCCGGGCTACAAAACCTGGCGGCTGAAAACATGCGCCGGGCCCGCTATACCGCGGAGCAGCTGGCCGACATCGGCTTCACGATGCCCTACGACGAATATTTTTTCAACGAGTTCGTTGCGGTGCCGCCCATCGACGCCGGGAGGCTCAACAGGGAGCTGCTGCAACGGGGCATCCATGGCGGCCTTCCCCTTCGATATGACCCGGACAACGCCCTGCTGTACGGGGTCACCGAGATGCACACCCGGGAGATGATAGACGGCATGATAGCGGCAACCGCCGACATTGTGGGAGACCACCATGTATAGGATGGCCTCATACGACGAGCCCCTGCTCAACGAGCTACCGCAGACGGATGCCAAGACAGGCGGGAAGCCGCCGTTGCCCGAAACCCTCCGCCGCGACAGGCTGGACATCCCGCGGCTGGACGAGCGCAGCCTCGTCCGCCATTACATCCATCTCAGCCAGATGAACTACGGCGTCGACACCGGCATCTACCCGCTGGGCTCCTGCACCATGAAATACAACCCCCGGCTCGGGGAGCGCCTGGCCGGCCGCCATCGCATGACCATGCTGCATCCCCATCAGGATGCATCGACCGTGCAGGGCATCCTGGAAATACTGCACCGGCTCAAGCAGATGCTCTGCGCCATCACCGGCATGCACGCGTTTTCGCTGCAGCCCGCGGCGGGCGCGCACGGCGAGTTCACCGGCATGCTCATCGCCCGGGCCTACCATGAACGACATGGCGAGCAGCGGAGCGAGGTCATCCTGCCGGACAGCGCCCACGGCACCAATCCCGCCTCGGCAAAGATGGCCGGCTACGACGTCGTGGAGATATCCTCCAGGGAGGGACGCGTCGATCTGGACGCACTCCGGGAGGCCCTGTCCGAGGACACGGCGGCGTTCATGCTCACCAATCCCAACACCCTCGGCGTCTTCGAGCGCGATATCCTGGAGATAGCGGACATGGTTAAAAAGGCGGGGGCGCTGCTCTACTACGACGGCGCCAATCTCAACGCCATCATGGGGAAAGCCCGGCCCGGCGACATGGGCTTCGACATCGTCCATCTCAACCCGCACAAGACGTTTGCCACCCCGCACGGCGGCGGCGGGCCCGGGGCGGGCCCGGTCGGCGTCACCACGGAGCTCGAGCCATATCTCCCGGTGCCCCGCGTGGCCCGGGACGGCGACGGCTACACCTGGAGCTATGGCCATCCATATTCTATCGGTCATGTCTCCCATTTCTACGGCAACGTGCCCGTATTGCTCAAAACCTACGCCTACCTGCTCCGCATGGGCGCCGGATTGCAGCATGTGGCCGAGCAAGCGGTGCTCAACGCCAACTACCTGCTCAGCCGGCTTGACAGCCGCTGGTACACGCTGCCCTACCCCGGGCGGCGGATGCATGAGTTCGTGGTCTCCGCGGAGCCGCTCAAAGAGAGGGGCGTCCGCGCGCTCGATCTCGCCAAGCGGCTGCTCGACTACGGACTGCATCCCCCGACCATGTATTTCCCGCTCATCGTGCCCGAGGCCCTGATGGTGGAGCCCACGGAAAGCGAAAGCCGGGCGTCGCTGGATGCATATGCGGAGGCGCTCAACCACATTGCCGCGGAGGAGCCGGAGCTGCTGCAGCGGGCACCGCAGCGGACCCCGGTGACACGCATCGACGAGGCCAAGGCCGCCCGCACTCCCCTCCTCACATGGCGGGACATCGAGGAGCAGCAGTGACGTATTAAAGGACACCTGTTTTCGACATATGGCCGTCGAAGAAATCGGTATCATGGACCGGGTGATGATGCGGAAGCTGGACGACCTGGTCGTCATCGAAGTCATGCATGCGCCGGGCAGTGACAGCTACCAGCTGGTCATGGGCATCGGCATCGAGAAAAATGCTGGCTGCCAGGTCCCGGAAGATGATACGGATAACCTGCGCCCGCGCCGGGATACCCGATGTTGTCAACCGGTATCTCGACGAAGAAATACTGCCCGAACCATAGAAGCTATCGTTCCCGCCGGTCGAGCTCGCCGTGCACCAGGACGATACACTGGTCCGCCTGCAGCGGCAATGGCGACACGGCGGCAACCCGCCCGGCGCGGGCGTCCACCAGCTCCCGGCAGTCAGGCGGCAGCCCGCCATGGTCACCCAGCACGAACAGACAGTCCTCCAGCCCGTCCATAGCCCGGACATCGTCGCCGTCCTCATGCAGCCACACCACGGGATACGGCAGCTCGTCGAGCAATCCCGCCAGCTCCCGGCGAGCCACATGTACGCCAGGGGTGCTCTCCCGCCAGCGTTCACCCGCCTCGATGTCCAGCGCCTTCCGGATGATACCGCCGATGTTCCGCTCATCTGGCCCCATGTAGCGAACCTGACTGCCCCGGACACAGAGCGCCTTCGGCGGGTCGGGCGGCCCGAGCAGCAGCAGATAGACCTCGGTGTCCCCTCGCACGCCATGTGAGACAAACAGGGACTGCGCTATACAGCGGCACAGGACGTCCATCCGCCCGGCGTTGGGCAGCCCGTTGAGATGGAACGGCGCCGTGGACGCCTGGCTCCCCACGATCAAAAACGCTCGCATGGTGCTGCAACGTCCCGGTCGTCAAATAGCTTACGCCTCGCTGCCGCCATCCCCATCGATTTTCCGCTGCATGCTGTCCAGGTAGGAGGGCAATCCCTCGATGTCCTTGACCATGCTGTGCCTGGCCAGCATCCCCCGGAACATGGTGATGCACCGGGTGCGCCCGGACAGGTTTTTTTCCACGGCCCGGGACAGCCGGCCGCCCTTGGTATCCCAGTCGGTCAGCACGATGACCTCGTCATAGGCCTCGGCGATACGGTCGCAGACGTCCACCAGGGGCCTGCCCGCGTGCACCGTCAAAACCTCCCCGGTGACATCGAGACGGCGGAGCGCAGCCACGTCTTTTTCACCCTCCACCAGGATGGGTATCTCCCTGTTGAGACTCCGTATCTCCGCCAGGATGTTCCTGATTGCTTCCACCCCCTCCCTATAGTCCATGGTTGAGCCTCTGTATCACGATGCCGTTCGGCCGCCGTATGAGCACACCCTTCTCCCGGCTGGTATGCCCGAAGGCCAGCGATATCTCCCCGGGCGCCAGGTCGAAAAAAGCCGCCATAGTCTCGAGGAGCTCCCGGTTGGCCCTGCCCCGCTCCGGCGGCGCCGTCACCCTGGCCTCGACACATTTCCGCCACTGGTCGTAGCCGGCGGGAAACCGGGCGTCGCTGCTGCCGGCGGTGACCCGTATCTTGAGCAGCGTGCCGTCGCCGGTTTCTCTGACGGCCGGGGTGCAGTCACACATTTTTAATCTCCGGTACATGGTCAAACGAGACCATCTATATACATCTTATCCGGGATGGCCGCGGGCAGTCCGCCAAGCGGTAGAAGAGAACGATGGATACTGTTAAATATCCTCCTCCCGTTTATAAACTGTGCCAGCATATGGCACGGAGGTTGCTATGAGGCAGATTGCAAAGCTCGTTGGTATATGTACGGCGGGATGCGTTGCCGTCCTGCTGGTCTCGGCGGGGAGCATAGGGCTGCTCTCTTTTTCGCTGGAGACAACGTCGAACGATGACGGTGCAGATATCCCCGTATGGGAAACCGGCACCTACTGGACATATGACATCGACATCGCCTACGAGGCATCCGGGGCCTCCGCGGACGTCACGCTGCAGGACCTGCGATTCGAGGTTGTCGCCGTCGACAGCGAAACATATTCCCTGGACGTCGCGGGAGCCATCACCGGGTCGGTCGGCTTCGCCGGTATCATAGAAGGCCAGGTACAGAACACGGAGATGTCAGGTACGGCCACGGTGAACAAGACCAGTCTCGCCCTGGAACAGCTGTCCGATGTGCACATCGAGGGAGACATCCAGCGCACGTTTACCACCACCTCGTTCAGAGCCGACCTGGAGATGAAGCAGAACGTCACCCCGGTCGTCTCCCCGTACGATTTCCCCGTTGCCGTCGATGAAACATGGACGGTGCCACTGTCCACGTTCTGGCTGTATCTCGATGCAGAGATAGACCTGGCGGTTCCCTACGGCATCCTGTACGATTTCCCGCTCTACGTGGAGGAGCACGTGCTCACCTGCACCGGCGTGGAAGATATCACCGTTCCCGCGGGCACCTACCAGGCATACCATGTCACCGACGATGGATACGAATACTGGTATGCCCCTTCAGCCGGAAACGTCGTGGAAACCGCATACCGGGACATCAGGTTCTGGTACAACGAAAGCCTGTACTGGGACATCTACCGGCTGGACGCCCGGCTTCTGGAGACAAACTTCCAGCCGTCAAGCGACCCGCCGTATCCGCCGTCCAATCCAGCGCCCGCAAACGGTGCCTCAAACGTCAGCGTGGACACCATGCTGCAGTGGGAGGGCGGCGACCCCGACGGCGACACCGTCACCTACGACGTCCACCTGGGCACCAGCCCGGATCCATTGCTGATAGCCGCCGGCCATCCAAACACCACGTACCAGCCAGGGCGGTTGCAGTACAACACGACATACCGCTGGCGCATCGTCGCCCGCGACCAGTACGGATACGAGACCAACGGGTCACTGTGGACGTTCACCACCGCGATGTCAACCAACACGCCGCCGGACACCCCCAACCGCCCCTCTGGGCCTACCACCGGCAGAACGGGCACCTCGTACACCTACACCACGTCCACCACCGACGACACCGGGCCGGTATACTACCGCTTCGACTGGGGAGACGGCACCGACAGCGGCTGGCTCGGGCCCTACGACCCGGGAGCCGTCGCGGCAGCCGACTACACCTGGAGCAGCGACGGCAACTACAGCATCCGCGTCAGGGCAAAAGACGGCGAAGACGCGGAAAGCGACTGGTCCGACCCCCTCGTGGTCTCCATGCCCCTCGCCAGCGGCCACATCAAACAATCCGAAACCCTAAGCCCGGCGCAGCAAATGGGCATCCCTATCTCCTAGACCGGGCTGCCACAGGATTTATACCTCCGGCCAGGATACCACTGCCATGGACGTTCTCCTCGGCGTGGGCAACGACGCCAACGGCGACGACGGCATCGGCCCCTGGATAGCCCGCCGTTTCAACAGGGAGAAATGGCACGCCATCGACTGCTTCACCGTCCCCGAAAACTACACCGGCGACATCAAACGACTGCAGCCACGTCGCATCGTCATCGTCGACGCAGCCGACATGGACCTGCAGCCAGGAAGCATCCGGGTTATCCCCCGCGGCAGCATCGGCAGCGCCACCTTTTTCACCCATGCCATGCCCCTCAGCATGTTCATCGACTACCTCGATGACGTAACCGATGCAGATGTCACGCTCATCGGCATCCAGCCCCGGCGCTTCGACAGCATGAGCAGCGAAGTCAGGAACGCCGGAATACGGCTCCTCGAGATGCTGCGGTCAGATAGCATCGGCGACCTGCCGCGCCTGTAAAGGAGGCCTACGCCGCGGCACCTTCCGATGGGATAGGACGGCGTGGGATGAAGACCTGCTCGCCTTCGTCCG
>JAWOAW010000041.1:0-5061 GCA_046498345.1 Thermoplasmatota archaeon | reverse complement strand
GCGCTCCCGCCGACGCCGAGCCCGTTTGACAGGGCGATGAGGAACATGATGAAGGGAAAGAAGAGGCCGACTGCTGCGAGGGCGTCGGAGCCCAGGCCGGCGACCCATATGCCGTCGGCGAGGTTGTAGGTGGTCTGCGCGGTCATGGCTATCATCATGGGTGTGGAGAGCTTCAGGATGGCGCGCTTGGGTTCGCCGAGCAGGGTGGCGACGCCTTCGGTGAGTTCGCCGTCAGGCATGCTGTGTCTCCTCGTTGGCCTGGAGAGCCTGTTGTATCATCTGGTTGAGCCCGGTAACGATGGCGTCCCGCTGGCGTCGGGTGAGGCCGTTGAGGAGGATGTCATTCCATCTGTTGCTGATGTTTTTGAGCCGTGTGTGGAGGCGCTGGGCTTTGCCGGTGGTGTGGACGATGTAGGTGCGGTGGTCTCGCTCGTCCTGCTTGCGCTGGATGTAGCCGTCCCGCTCGAGTTTTTGTATCATCTTTGAGGTGGTGGCCTTGCTGACGTGGAGCTGTTCGGTGACGTCTCGCTGGCTCATCTGTCCCGCGTGGCACAGCCGCATGAGGATGTGGAATTCGCCCCAGGTGAGGTTGGTGGATGCCAGCTGCTGCTCGACGTAGATGCGGGTCTGCCAGTGGAGGATGGAGAACAGTTTGCCGAGCGACGGCGTCGCATCGCTGTCGTCCATGGTTCGTCATGCGCGGCGGCATAAAAAGGTTTCTCTCGAAACCTTTTAGGCTGTTTCTGCCAGTTTTTCCCGGACCGCTTCCAGGTTGCCGGGATGCTCCTCGAAATATGTCCGGACGGGCTCCAGCAGCTCGTTGATATACATGGCCACGGCCTGCTTCAGGTCCTGGGGATGCAGCTCCTTTGCCTTGAACGCTGCCGCCAGCTCGTCGTATCGCTCGAAGCGCAGGTCGCCGCCGTATTTCTCCGGCCGCTCGATGGTCATCCCGTCAAACGAGGGAAACACCAGGTAGCGGCAGAACTCCAGGATGGGATTGTCCTCCACGATACCCTCGGGGCAGTAGGCCTGCCGTATCTTTTCCTCCACATCGCCGGGGCTATCGTGGATGAAGATGCAGCTCGACGGCTTGCTCTTCGACATCTTGGCATCCATCCGCGAGCCCGGTTCAAGGCTCGACAGAATCGGTGTGTGCACCGCCACCGGCGACTTCCTGTCCATCTTCTTGGCGATATCCCGGCACAACATGTGCGCATGCCGCTGGTCCATCCCCCCGTAGGCCAGGTCAAGGTCGAGATAAAAAATGTCGGCGACCTGCATCGCCGGATACAGAAACTTCGAGAAATCCTTCTCCGCCTCGTCAGCCGTCCGCCCCATGATGTCCATGGAACGCCGGATGCGGGCCAGCGACGCGTTCTTCGCAACACGCAGCACCAGCTCCCAGTAGCCGGCATCGTTGACGTAATCGCTGGCATACAGATAGCGGACGCCCTCCACGCCGAGCGCAGCAAAACTGTCCTTCATGTACTCCCCGCAGGCCTGGATGGCATCCATGTCGCCGTCCAGCTTGTCGTTCACCCAGGCATGCCAGTCCGCCAGCAGCACGGTGACATCAAACCCGGCCGCCTGCAAATCCCGTATCTTGTTCGCGCAGATAATCCAGCCCGTGTGCACCAGCCCGGACGGCTCAAAGCCGATGTAGGCCTTTTTTGTGTCCTGCTCCAGCACCGCCTCGAGCTCCCCGCGGGTGACCACTTCCTCCGCCTGCCGGGTTATGCGCTCCATGTCGTTCATCGGCATGAAATAAGGCGGCGCTTAAAAAAGTATGGTGGCATTGATGTCTCACATCGCCATCGGCTGTACGGCATGCGTGGCCTAAAAGATGCTCCGCCGGGATAGCAGGGAGCGCAGCAGCACCAGGATGGGGATGATTTCGAGACGGCCGGTCCACATGTTTATGATAAGCATGACTTTGGCAATAGGGTCCATCCCCATGGAGGTTATCCCCGTTGACAGGCCGACGTTTCCCTGCGCCGACGCCACCTCGAAAAAGACATCTTCGAGGCTGCCGCCCACCGTGTTGAGCAGCACGAACACGCCGGCGAGCAGCATCAGTATCCAGAGCATGAGCATCATGGACGCCTCGCTGGTCTCTCGCTCCGCCTCGTCCCGGGTGAGCAGCGTTCCGCCCACCTTGCGTGGCGCGTGCCCGCCCTCCGGCAGGAAGATGTCCCGGACGCCCCACACGATGCGCTTGAACAGCAGGTTGCCCCGGATGAGCTTGATGCCGCCCGTGGTAGCCCCGGCAGCCCCGCCGATGACCATCGACAGGGAAAGGATGAGCTTGGCGGAGACGTCCCAGCCGGCCAGGTCGACGCTCTGGAACCCTGTCGTCGTCTGCGCGGAGATAAACTGGAAAACCGAATGGCGCACCGCGAAATCCAGGTCGCCGCAGTCGTGCACGACGAACAGGGTGAGCGCCACGCTGCCGACGACCATCAGCAGCAGCAGCGTCCTGAACTGGGTGTCAGCCAGGAACTTCCGTATCCGTCCCCGGAGCAGGTCGTGATGAGCCACGTAAGAGGTGGCGCCCAGCACCACGATGACGATGGTCGCCAGCTCGATGGCCAACGAGTCATAGTAGCCGATGGAGGCATTGTGAACGGAGAATCCCCCCGTCGAGATGGCGGTCATGCAGTGGTTCACGGCGCCCCAGAGCGGCATGCCCGCCAGCACGTAGAGGAGGATGCCCAGCCCGGTGTAGAGGAGAAAAATCCACCAGATGCTCTTCACGGTGGAGACGACGCTGGGATGGATTTTTTCCTCCCGCGCCTCCGACCGGTAGAGCGTAAACGAGCCGGTGCCCGGGCGGGACAGCACGATGAGCGTCAGCACGACGACGCCTACCCCGCCCATCCACTGCATGTAGGAGCGCCAGAACTGGATGGTATGCGACAGGCTTTCCTCCACGGCGACCATGGTCAGCCCCGTCGTCGACCACCCGGACATGGCCTCAAAGAAAGCGGACAAAAAGTCAAAGCCGGTTATCTGCATGAAGGGAACCGTCGAAATCAGGGAGACCAGCAGCCAGGACAGCGCCGCGATGGCCATCCCGTGCTTGAGCTTGGGCTCGCCGTCCTCCCGGCCGCCCATAAGGCGGACGAGGCCGCCGGTCAGGAAGAAAAGCAGGCTGGTCGCCAGTATCCATATCCCGTGACTGTATTCCCCGTACACGAGAGCCGGAACCACGGCCGCCAGTGCGGCGATGCCCACGATGAGGAGAACAAGCCCGGTGTCCCGCAAAATAATTTGTGCATTTTTCATGCTGCACGCTCCAAGCGGCTCTAGCGATGGAGGAGGTCCATGGCTTCCTCGGCGCTGTTTTCCCGGGCCAGAATGATGACGGAGTCCCCCGCCTCAAGCTGGGTGTCCGCGTCGGGGACAATCACCTCGGTGCCCCGGTCGACCGCCATGACGGAGACATGCTTGGGCAGTTTTATCTTCCCCAGCGGTTTATCGAGAAGTTTCGAGCCTGTGGGGACCGATATCTTCAGCACCTCGGACTGTCCGCCGGCCAGGCTCATAAAATCACGTATCATGGGCCGCTTGAGGGCCCGGTACATGTACTCGCCGGTGATCCGGTCGGGGTTCCCGATGACGTTGGCGCCCTTCTCCCTGAACACCGACTTCCGGTTTTCGTCGCGGATAACCGAGACGAGCGAGGGAACCCCCAGGTTTTTGGCGATGGAGATCACCAGCAGGTTGGTGGCGTCGTCGGCCGTGGTGGCAACCGCGTCCACCCTGCCTATTTCGGCGCCTTCAAGCGTCTCCTGCAGCGTCGCGTCGCCGTGTATCGCGACGACGTCGTACTTCGCGGCGAGCTCTTTACATCTGTCTTCGTCCTTGTCGATGACCGCGACGTTGTCCTTGTTGTCGAGCGCTATCTGGGCGAGCTTCTGCCCGATGCCGCTCCCCCCAATTATCAAGAGATACATACTGTTCCTCCGTGACTACCCCTATTGGCGGGACATTTATTAAGTTTTAGGTCTCCAGGGAGGGCTCCAGAGGAGACAATCGCCGCGGGATGATGCGTAAAAACACAAACATAAAATACACGTCGCCTCATGTAGTGAACGGCTTGATTGGCCATGGCATCAAAGGACTACTACCGGATGAGCCAGCAGGAGACGCTCGACGCGCTGGACACCTCCGAGGAGGGGCTCTCCAAGCGGGAAGCGCAGCGGCGCCTGGAGAAACACGGGAAAAACGAGCTGCAGGCCGAGATACAGATGCCGATGTGGCTGCTCTTTCTCTCCCAGTTCAAGGAGCTCCTGGTCATCGTTCTCGTCATCGGGGGGCTTCTCGCCTATTTCATCGGCGACTACCGCGGGGGCACCATCATCTTCATCATCGTGCTGGTCAACGCCGTCATCGGCTTCGTCCAGGAATACCGGGCGGGCAAAATCGTGGACACGCTCAAGGACCTGATACGGTCGTCCGCCAAGGTCGTCCGGGACGGCGAGCTGAGCGAGGTGACACCCGACAAGCTGGTGCCCGGTGACCTGCTGCGGGTGGAGGAGGGCGACAAGCTGCCGGCCGACATCCGCCTCATCGAAACATCGAACTTCAAGGTCAACGAGTTCGCGCTGACCGGTGAATCCGTCGCGCAGGAAAAGACCGTGGACGCCCTGGAGGACGACTGCACGCTGGCCGACCGGACCAACATGGCCTACGCCGGCACCACGGTCGCCTCGGGCACCGCCACCGGGGTCGTCGTCGCCACGGGCATGGACACCGAGACCGGGAAGATCGCCAGCATGACCCAGGAGACCGGCGCGATAAGGACGCCGCTGCAGCGAGAGCTGCGTGACCTGGCCCGGAAGCTCACCGCCGCCGTCATCGTCATCGGTGCAGGTCTCTTCGTTGCTGGCATGCTGCAGGATTTTTCCATCTACATGAGCCTGGCCTACGCCCTGGGCGTGGCCATGGCAGTGGTCCCGCAGGCGCTGCCTGCACAGGTCACCGTGGCGCTATCCACGGGCAGCAGCCGGCTGGCTGAACGCAATGCCGTGGTGAAGGACCTGCCCTCGGTGGAAA
>JAWOAW010000025.1:0-15747 GCA_046498345.1 Thermoplasmatota archaeon | reverse complement strand
CACGCTCCCAGACATCTACAGGTCACTTGACCTCTTTGCTGGTTTTGAAGTGGAGTTACAACGCCATTTAAATGAGCGGGTCAAGGAGACGATCGGTCGTGACCTTTCCCATGCATTCTATGATGTGACCAACTATTTCTTCGAAATAGATTTCCCAAATGGCGAGGACGACTTACGTAAAAAAGGTGTGTCAAAGGAGCACCGCACCGACCCGATCACCGCAATGGGTATTCCGACAGGAGAAACGTTTTTTCGTCCCGGGGTATGAACGTATGGCGGCCGCTGGTGCCGCTGCTGTAGGCGATGTGCATGCCGGCGTCGTTGAGGGCGGTGACAACGTCGTCGTAGGACGGGTTCCGCTTGGCGACGGTCACCTCGGGCAGCTCTCCCGTATAGAGGGTGGCTATCCAGCGGGCGAAGTCTTCGCCCGGCGGGTAGTTCTTGAAGAACTTGTCGGGGATGAGCGGGATGCTGGCCAGGTCGTCGAGCTCCGTGACGTCGTCGGGGGTTATCTCTCTGTCCCGGCAGAAGCTGCGGTAGAACGCGTTGTTGTCGTAGTGATGCCGGAAGGCGTGGCGGATTGCCCTGAGGCGCATGTCGTCGGCCTCGTCGCCGGGGACCTCGAACAGGTTGTCCGGGCGGTAGAGGGCTTCCTCGGCCGGGTTCCAGGGCTCCGGCACGATGTACCTGTGCAGGCGCCGGTCGAGGGCGTGGATGTATCGAGCAAAATCGGGTGTTCCGGCCACACTGTTGTATCGATGGCATATTAAAACATTTATTTTAAACCGGAGTTGAAGACCGTTTAATTTTTATTAAAATAAACAATTAAATACACATATATTTCACATAATTTATAAATTTCGCTGGATGTGAGGCACATATCAGGGAGGCAATGTCCCAAAGTTTAAAAAGAGAACCGGATTTGCCGGACATGCAGCGCCTCCCTCCGGCGGAAAAATATCGATTCAAACGGCAGCTCGAAGAGCTCGAGCAGGTGTCAGGGCAGCACACCGAGCTCATCTCGCTCTACATCCCGCCGGACAAGCAGATATCCGACGTCATGGCGCAGCTGCGCGACGAATACTCGCAGTCATCGAACATCAAGTCCAAGCAGACCCGGAAAAACGTGCTCTCCGCCATCGAATCCATCATGTCCCAGCTCAAATACTTCAAGCAGCCCCCGGAAAACGGGGTCGTCTTCTTCGTCGGCGAAGGCAAAACCGACGGCAACAAGACAGAGATGGTATCCGAAATCATCGAGCCACCGCTGCCCATCTCCATGTACCTGTACCGCTGCGACTCCTCCTTCTACATCGACCCGCTCAAGGAGATGCTCGAGGACAAGGACGTCTACGGAATGTTGCTCATCGACCGGCGCGAGTGCACCATCGGCTTCCTGCACGGCAACAACATCGAGATGGCCGCCTACATGACCTCCCGGGTGCCCGGCAAACACAGCCGCGGCGGCCAGTCAGCCGGCCGGTTCGAACGACTCATCGAAATCGCGGCCAACGAATGGTTCAAAAAAGCCGGGGAAAAAGCATCGCAGCTCTTCCTCAACCAGGAAAACCTCAAAGGCGTCCTGCTCGGCGGCCCCGGCCCCACCAAGCGGACGTTCGCCAACAAGGACTACCTCGACTACCGGATAAAGGACAGCATCATCGGCATCTACGACACCGGCTACACCGACGAATTCGGGCTCGGCGAACTCGTCGACACAGCCATCGACGACCTCGAAGAAATGGACATCATCCGCGAAAAAAAAGTCATGAACCGGTTCATGCGCGAGCTCAAAACCAGCTCAGGGCTGGCCGTATACGGCGAAGCAGAGGTAAAACGGGCGCTGACCATCGGCGCCGTCGACGAGCTCATCCTCTCAGACGAGCTGCGCAAGTACAAGGTCACGTTTACCTGCGACGAATGTGACTATGAAGGCGAAGACATCGTCAAAAACCCCAAGGAGCTATCCTGCCCGGAATGCGACGGCTCCGTCACCATCCAGGAAAAAAAGGACATGCTCGAAGAATACGCGGACATGGCCGAGGAGGTCTCCACCGAGGTCACCATCATTTCCAATGAGACGGAGGAGGGCAACATCCTGCTGGACGCATTCGGCGGCGTGGCAGGCATCCTCCGCTTCAAGATACGCTAGGCAACGGTTTTTTAAACAGCGGCGGATACAGCGACATGGCAGCACCCGGCAGCGCAGCCGAATTTCTCACCGAGGCAGCCCGGCTGCTCACCCGGCGGGGATGGCGCACCGTCGAGGAGACACCGGAACCCTTCGGGTTGATACTGGAGAAGAAAAAATCCACGCTGGTCGTCCACACACATACAGCACTCTTTTTCATCGACGGCGACAATCTCAGCCGGGACGATATACGCGAGGCGATGGCGCAGGCGCACGCCATGACCGCTGAGGCAGCGACGGCGCCACTGTTCCCGGCCACGGTCGTCGTGGTGTTCGTGTACACCGAGACAATGCCTCCCGGGACGAGATCAGCCAAAAAACGGGACATCGCACGGGGCCACGCCACCGTTGCCTGGACCGTCAGCATCCCGGATGGGCAGCTCGAAACACATCGGGGGACGCCGCTGGTACGGGACGGCAAACGAGCGCTGGAGCAGGCATTGCACGCCTCTGCCAACGATGGCTAGCGTGACCGTTTTTCCAGCAACAGTGCCAGAGCCATCATGGCCAGCAGCGTGAGCAGCAGCTCGAAGGCCGGCGTGGGCGACCGCTCCGCCACGGTGAACCCGGCGGTGGCCATCGGCTCCCGGTTCATCATGACGTCGACCGTCCAGTCGCCGACCGCATTTGAGCCGTAGTCGGAGAGGTTGACCCACGAGTAGCACCATCCCTCTCCAGTCCAGTCGGCGGTGTACGATGCCATGTGAGACAGGTTTCCGGGGCCGGTGAACCGCCAGGTGACGACGTCGCCATATGACACGTTTTCCAGGCGGAGCAGCGAATGCGCCGCATCGCCGACGGTAAACGATGCCGTGGGCCCGGTGGGCCGCCCCTCCACATCAACAGAGGTGCACAGGACATGCTCCCGCAGGTCGGCCGCCCACCACCGAGCCATCTCCGAGGTGGCCAGGCCGGTGGGCGGCTGCATCGGGCTGTCCTGTGTAAGCTCCACCATCTGCCCGGGCTGCAGCGCGGCGCTGCCATTGTACATATCATACGCGGTCACCTCGCCGTCGAGAAGCGCCATCTGGGTGTTGTTTGCGTCGTCGAGTGAGAGCACGAGGTCTGGGTCGGGGCTGGTGAACAGGCCATTGTCGGTGAGTACGGACATGGCGCCGCCATATGACACCCGGGCCTGGACGTCGCCCTCGTAGGGATTGTGAACATGGAAGCTGTGGGGGCTGAGGATGTCTATCCGGACGAGCGGCTTCAGGCGGACATAGTCGTCATCGGGAAACCCCAGGCGCACGAACAGGGTGCCGATCGTGGCCCCCCTGTCGGCGACCTGGAGCTTCACCCAGGCGTATTCATCCTTACGGATGGTGTAACTGCCATACACGATGTCGATGCTGTCGCCCGGCTCGACGGTGTCGCCCGGGGCCAGAGAGTCGTCGGTAATTCCCTGGATGTATCCCCGGCGGGTGAGCTCGAAGGTCTCCGACGTCTTATAGAAATATGACACGGTTATCGATGGCAGCGAAGGCTGCCGGTACGCCGGAGATATCGTCTGCTTCCGCCCGCTGAGGACGGCGGAGGCTATCTCGTATACGCCGCGGTTGCCGCCCTCGCCGCAGTGCCAGGCGTTGACATAGTAGCCCTCCGATATTTGCTCGGCGAAGCGCTGGCTGCTCAGCTCGACGACGCCGTCACCCTGGATGGTCCTCCCGCTGCCGGCGACCATATCCTGCACGAGCTGGTCTAAACCAGTTGGCTGCACGCCGGCGAGCCATTTCTCGTAGTCGTCCATGTTGTCGTAGATGTCCAGCATGCAGATGTTTGAAAGCAGGTTGTAGGTCCCGCAGACCGCAATGTAGTCGACATGTGGGTTGAGCGGCTGGCTGTTGAGCTGCTGGAGGAAGCTGCTGTCCGGCATCAGCGCGGAGAGCGCGGGACCCATCTTGCCCATCGAGCCCTTCGGCAGGTAATGCTGCGCCAGGAGCAGCCCCATCTCGAGCTTTGACCGGGCGTTCACCCAGTCGTAGTATATCTGCGGCCAGGGGCTGCCCTTGTGCGGCGTGCCGACCGTGATGAGCGTGTTGACGTCCACCTCGGAGCTGCCCTGATACTGGTTGATGTAGTGCCGGGCGACGACGCCGCCCATGCTGTGCCCGATGACGTCGACCGATGATGCGTTGACGTTTTGCTGGAGATACTCCTGCCGGACGGCCTGCACCTTGGATGCAAATTCCATGACGGCGACCCGGGCGGGCGAGTCCACGTTGGGATAGTCGACGGTGTACACGGCAAAGTTGTCGGCGGTCAGCCGCTGCACCATCTTGTCCCACATGTGGCTGTCCGACCAGAGGCCGTGGACGAGCAGCACGGGTGGCCGGAAGAGGCGGAGCGATACGTTGCCGGTGGCGCCGCCGGGCGTTGCAGCGGTGAGCGATATCTCGCGGCCGGCGGCCGGGATATCCGCCAATGGGATACCGAGCTGCTCCAGGTCGGGCACGTAGGAAAAGGTTGCCATGCCATTCGTTGCTGCCGTCGACATCGCGGCGGCGCCGTCGGAAAGCGTTACCGTCACATCGGCTGCTGTGGGAAGCGTGACCGTTATGGTGGCGCTGGACGAGCCGTCGGTGACCACGCCGGCCATGTCGCTTGTAACAGTGAGTGGCTGCGGGGTGAACTGCGCCGTAAACGGCATGTCCAGGTCGCCCTGGAGGCCGCCGTCGATGGCGCCCGAGGCGTCAACCTGGGCCGTCCAGGTGAGTGTCCCGGCGTCCGTCCAGGTGTTGGAGTCGTCGCCGTCGGAGAAGTGAACGGTGACGCTGTCCGTCACTGACACCGTGCAGGTGCCCTCCATGTACGCCTGGGCTGGATAATAGGTGCCCGTAAAGGTGTAGAGGCGCTCGCCGTTTCCGTTCCAGGTGTAATTTGTGCCGGTGCCGGAGCCCGTCCAGGCCAAGGTGCCCGAGCCGGTGACCGTGCCGCCCGACGTGTTGAACGTGAGCTGCATCGTCGCCGTCGTTGAAGAAAAGGAGGGATTGGTCAGGCCACTGCTGGACAGGCTGTTCTTGATGAACGCCCAGTCCGGGGAAAAGCTCCCCCGGGCGGTGACCTGCTGGCCAGCCGTCGAGGTAGCAGCTACATCGGGCGGTACGTCGAACACTGCCGTCAAAACGGATGCCGCCACCAGTACCGCAACGATAAAAAATATGGGTATGGTTCTCATGTGCCTCATCCTGCTATTCCGCCGTCGTTATATATAGATTTGGCGAAGCCGGAGGACACTTATTTCAGTATCTTCCCGGTCTCCATGTACCAGAGGTAGAGGTCGAGCTCCGCCAATGTAATGTCAAGGCTGTCGGCTAGGTCGCGCAGCGTCGCTTCCATCGCCAGGTATTGCTGCCTAGACAGCGAGGCCGGAATGGTGTCTATCAGGCCGTGTCGCTCCATGACCCGCAGGACATGGCGGTCGATGATCGCCATATCTGTGTAGCCGATGTTGCGGAGGAAATGGCTGGCCTCCTTGTATCCCAGCCCTTTTATGTGTTCGACGAGCCATTCACGTGCCTCGCCGGCATCGCCAAAGCGCTGGAGGATGACGCCGATGTCCCGGTAGCGCCGGTTCTGACAGATGTAGGCCGCCCTGTTTGTAAACCGGTAGCCGGCCTGCTTGAGCCTGGACCGCAGTTGCTCCTGCCCCAGGGTGCAGAAGTCGTCTCCCAGCGCTTGTTGCACCTCGATGGCTTTCTCGGCGGAGGTGTTGGCCGTCAACGTGCAGAAGCAGAGCTCGCAGAAGAGGTCGTCGACCGCCCTGAACTGCTGCATGCGCCGTCGGACGGTCTCGCTGACCGGCGAATCGATGAGCTCGTGCAGCACGGCGCGGAGCTGGTCGGGCGAAGCCATGGCTGGACAGAGCGCTGCCATTTTAATGTCTTCCGGCGGAAAGCAAATCATTAATAGGGCGACGTAATACGCTATACAACCCATATACAATCTAGGAGGAAAAACATGACATATAAGATAGCATGGCTGCCCGGAGACGGCGTGGGAAAAGACGTAATGGAAGCCGCCAGGATGGCGCTCGACGCGCTTGGCCTGGACGCGGACTACATCGAGGGTGACGTGGGCTGGGAGTTCTGGAAGAAGGAGGGCAACCCCCTGCCCGAGCGGACCATCGACCTGCTGCGGGAGACCGACTGCTGCCTGTTCGGCGCTATCACCTCGAAGCCGAAGCAGGAGGCCGAGAAAGCGCTCCCCCCGGGGCTCAAGGGGCGGGAGTATTTCAGCCCGATTGTCAAGCTCCGCCAGCTGTTCGACCTGTACGCGAACATGCGGCCCTGCAAGGCGTATCCCGGCAACCCGCTCAACTTCCGCGATGACATCGACCTGATCGTCTTCCGGGAGAACACCCAGGGATTGTATGCCGGCGTCGAGTTCCGGCCCGTGCCGGATAACGTCAGGCAGGCGCTGATGACGCATCCCAACATGGAGCGCTTCAAGGATGTCCCGGCGGATGAGCTGGCCGTGTCGACGCGCATCTTCACCCGGGCGGGCTGCCGGCGTATCCTCCGCAAGGCGTTCGAGTACGCGGATGACAACGGCAGGGAGACGGTCACCGTGGTGGAGAAGCCCAACGTGATACGGGAGACCTCGGGTATGATGATCGAGGAGGCCCGGGATATCGCGCAGGAGTATCCGGACATCGAGCTCTGGGAGACCAACGTCGACGCTATGTGCATGTGGCTGGTGAAAAACCCGCAGGACTACGGCGTGCTGGTCACCTCGAACATGTTCGGGGACATCGTCTCCGACCTGTCGGCGCAGCTCATCGGCGGGATGGGTTTTGCCTGCAGCGGCAACATCGGCGACGACTACGCCCTGTTTGAGCCGACGCATGGCTCGGCGCCGAAATATGCGGGCATGTACAAGGTCAACCCGACGGCCATGCTTCGCTCCGCGGGGATGATGCTGGACTATCTCGGTGAGCACGACATGGCCGCCCGGCTTGACGCGGGCATCGCCGCCGTGATCAACGAAGGCGACACGCTCACCTATGACATGGGCGGCAGCGCGTCGACGCTGGAGATGACCCAGGCCATCATCGGCAGCATGCCGTAGCAGCCGGGCATCAGCACATCGCCTCTATAAAAATAATAACGTATAAATAGGGGCTAGTGTTGTTTTGGTACCCGGTGGCTCCATGGCAAAAAGCGAACTTGAGCTTCAAAAAAAACAGGAAGAAAAACGAGCGTCGCAGCTCATCGAGGACCTGGAGATAGGCGACCGGCTGTCGGCCCGCGAGCAGACGCTGTCGGAGCTGCTGAACATCCAGCAGATGGAGGAAAAATCGAAGGCGCGGGAGCGGCTCTCCGCCCTCCGGGCGGGCAAGCAGGTGAAGGATATCCTCGGGGAGTACGATGAGGTCGTCGACCTGTCGCCGCCCAGGGACGAAAACATCGAGGTCGTCGAGCAGCATCCCATCAAGAAGCCGTTTTCCTACGTTCGCATTCTGTTTGACAACAACAAAAACGAGTACATCTACGAGGCGGTCGAGCCGACGCTGTCGGTCGAGGAGCAAAAGATATTCGAGTTTTTGAAGGAAACGCTCATCAAGACCATGGACGTCGAGATCACCGAGTTCAGCGACGACGAAGCCAAGGACTACCTGCGGAAAAGCGCGGAGCGCATTCTCAGCGACTATTCTATCTCCATCGACGACAAGCCGAAGGAAAAGATCATGTACTACGTCGTCCGGGATTTCCTGGGATACGGCCGGATAGACGTGTTGATGATAGACCCCATGATAGAGGATATCTCCTGCGATTCGCCGCAGGTTCCCATCTACATCTACCACCGCAACTATGAGTCGCTGCGGAGCAACATCACGTTTTCCAGCGACGACGAGCTCGACAGCTTCGTCATCCAGCTCGCGCAGAAATGCGGCCGCCATATCTCGATTGCCCGGCCGCTGATGGACGCCACGATGCCCGACGGCTCCCGTATCCAGGCCTGCCTCTCCAAGGAGGTGTCGTCGATGGGCTCCAATTTCACCATCCGGCGCTTCCGCGAGGAGCCGTTTACGCCGAGCCATCTCGTCGAGTACGGCACCATTTCTCCGGAGGTGGCCGCCTATTTCTGGATGGCCGTGGAAAACGGCGCTTCGGCCGTGCTCGCCGGCGGCACCGCCTCGGGGAAGACCACGTCGCTGAACGCCTTGTCGTTGTTCATTCCCCCGCAGATGAAGATTATCTCCATCGAGGACACCCGGGAGATAAACCTGCCGCATCCCAACTGGATTGCCTCCATCACCCGCGAGGGCTCTGAGGAGGCGGAGAAGGGGAGCAACGTGGGCATGTTCGACCTGCTGAAGGCGGCATTGCGGCAGCGCCCCGAGTATATCCTGGTCGGCGAGATTCGCGGTGAGGAGGCCGTGGTGCTGTTCCAGGCGATGGCCACCGGGCATACCGTGTATTCTACGATGCACGCCGACTCCATCTTCTCGGTGGTGCACCGGCTCGAGGGCGACCCCATCAACATTCCCCGCGTGCAGCTGCAGGCGTTGAACGTGGTGGCCATCCAGGCGCTTTTGCGCATCGGCCGGAAGCGGGTGCGCCGCATCAAAAAAGTGGTGGAGGTGGTGGGCATCGACCCGAACACCGAAGATATTCTCACCAACGAGGTGTTCAGCTGGAACCCCCGGAAGGACACCTTCGATTATTATGGCAAGGGACATGTTTTGGACAAGGTAGCCGAGCAGCGGAACTGGACGGACCGGGAGCTCGACGAGGAATTCGACCGCCGCCGCGACGTCATAAAATGGATGGTGGACAACGGCATCAAAAACTATGTCGACGTCGGCGAGGTGCTGGCCGCCTACTACAAGGACCCCGACCGGGTGATGAAGCGCGTCCGCGGCGACGGCGCCGGGAGACCGCTGGCGGCGGAGAAGAGCGCCGAGAAAGCCAAAGCAAAGGAGGAGGAAGGCCCGGCCGAGGAGGAAGCGCCCGAGGTGGTGCCACTGACCGAGAAAGCCGAGGAAGAGGAATACCCCGAGGACCTCGACGTGGAGGAGATACCCGCCCCGAAGGGGCCGCCATCTGAGGAAGCTGAAGAAGAGCAGGAGCAGCCCGTCGGACCAGAGAACCTGGAAGTGGAACCCGAAGAAAGCGAAGAAGAGGACTCCCATGCCGCTGAGTAGATATCAGAAGTTGTGCTACCGCCTTCTCGGCGATAAATCCTCGCAGTCGACGCAGATAGAGTATATCAAGCGGGTCATCGAGCGCGCCTATCTCGAGGTGCGGCCGGAGGCATATATCGCCTATGCGTGGATGAACGCCATTCTGGGCGCCATTGCTGGCGTCGCATTTATCATTTTTGCCTTGGTCGGGCTGCCCGCCATGGGCATCACGCTGCCATCCAAGCTGCTGATTATCATCATTCCTGCCCCGATTCTCATCGGGGCCATTGCATATCTGGTGACGATGATGATCCCGGGGAGCAAGGCCAACAGCCGGCGGAAGGACATCAAGAACAAGCTGCCGTATGCGCTGAACTTTCTGGCGGCGATGGCCTCGGCCGGCGTCACCCCCGCGGTGGCGTTCAAGGCCCTGGCGGAGCAGCCCATCTACGGGGAGGTGCAGAAGGAGGCCGCCTGGATATACCGGGACATCTCCATCTTCAACATCGACATCGTGAACGCGCTCCGCAACGCGGCCAACCGGACGCCGTCGGTCAAGTTCCAGGAGTTTCTACAGGGCGCCATCACCACGGTGACGTCGGGCGGCAACCTGAAAAGCTATTTTTTCACCAAGGCCGAGGAATACATGCGGGAGAACCGCCGGGAGCAGAAGGAGTTCATGGAGACCCTGGGCGTCATGGCGGAGAGCTACGTCACCGTCGTCGTGGCGGCGCCGTTGTTCCTCATAGTCATGATTTCCGTGATGAGCATGGTCGGCCAGAGCGGGGGCGGGGGCGGCAGCTCAGTGATGATCATGTACCTGGTCGCCTTTGTGATGCTGCCACTGGCTCATCTCGGCTTCGCCGTTGTGATTACCTCGATGACCCCGGAGGTCTAAATGATAGGACAACGGATTTCCTGGATCGCATTTGTTTCCCTGCTCACCCTTATCGCCCTGGCGGTGGTAACCCGGGCCATTGACATGGCCACGGCGTCCACGCTGCTGCTCGGCGGCGCCATGGGCGGCTTTCTGATATTTTCCTGGGCGCAGCGGAAAATCAAGGAGGACATGATGGGGTTTGTGTCGGAGGAGTTCAGGGAATCCGAATGGAAGTATTTCCTGTCGTCGCTGGTGGCCTTCATCGTGGTGATCTTTGCCACGCTTCTCAACGGATTCATCATCTTCTTCGAGATGCCCATATCCGACGTGCTGGTCACCGTGCTGCTGGGCGCCGTGATAATGCTCATGCTGTACACCGTGCTGTCCATTCCCACGGTGGAAAAAAGCCGGGGCTACCTCATCATGTTCCTGGTCGCACTGGCATTCACCGCCATCGTCATCGGATCGCAGCTGGAAACCGGCATCGGGCTGCCGGAGGGCACGGCGCCATTGCTCATCCAGCTGTCCAATCCATTGCTGCTGCTCAACATCGCGCTGGTCTTCGAGGTGACATCGCTGATGCTCGGCGGGGAGATGCCCTCGCCGACCGCCTCGGTGACCGGGGTCTACGAGCGGGCCAAGTTCAGGGAAGAACGGCCCATGATCATGAAGCGCAACGTCATCTACCTGAGCATCGTCGTGTTCATCGTGCTCTTCGTGGTCGTGAACCTGATCGCCGTGTTCGGATTGCCCGGCGGCGTGCGGCTCAGCAATTTTCCCTGGGAATACGCGTTCATCGCGGTCAGCATCGGACTGCTGGTCAGCCTCATCCTTTACATCATCCTCATCATGCCGGAGCAGACCGGGGCGCTGAAAGAAAAATTCGACGAGGAAACACTGCAGCGCATCATGGTGCTGTCCACCTCGGCGGCCTTCGCGGCCGTGTTCGTGGTCATCGCCATGCTCATCCAGTTCGGCGTCATCTCCAGCCTCGGGCCCATCTCGCTGGTCAAGAAAAACGCCATCGATTTCACCGTGTTCGCCATTCTCTCCGCCATCGGCCCCTTCGGCTTCTACGAGTATGCGCGCTTCCGCCGGATGGACCTCATGGAGGAACGGTTTCCCGAGTTTCTGCGGGACCTGTCGGAGTCGCGCAAGGCGGGCATGACCATGGCCCGGGCGGTGGAGACCTCGGCTCGCGGCGACTACGGGCTGCTGAGCACCGAAATCAAAAAAATGGCCGTGCAGATTTCCTGGGGCACCTCGTTCACCGAGGCCTTCTGGCGGTTCGGCGAACGCATCAAAACCCCGCTGGTACGGCGGACGACCTCGCTGGTGGTCAAGGCGGCGGAAGCCGGCGGCAGGATAGCGGAGGTCATCGAGGCGGCAGCCAAGAACGTCCGGGAGATAAAAATTTTGCAGGCAGATCGAAAGATGGAGATGCAGATGTACCTGCTCATCATCTACGTCGCCTTTTTCGTCTTCCTGGCCGTCATCGTCATCCTCACCACCACGTTTCTCCCAGAGTTCGGGGCAGCGACGGAGAACACGACGAGCGTGGGCGGCATCTCCTTCGGCAACATCGACCTCGAGGAATACAAGTTCATCTACGTCAGCACCGCGCTCGTGCAGGCCATCGGCAACGGCGTGGTCGCCGGGCTGCTCGGCGAGGGAAAAATCGCGGCGGGACTGCGCCACGGCACCATCATGGTCCTGGTCACCTACATCCTGTTCAAGCTGGTGATGTAGCACAGCGCATTTAGAAAAGTTATTATAAAATAACGTATTATTATCGGGTATAGGAGCACGGAACCATGCAGAGCAAGCAGTATAAAAACATACTGAGCGACCTTGAATCTGAAGCAGACATCGAACAGAGCTTCATCATTTCACGGGACGGTCTCCTGATAGCAGGGGAGGCATACAGCGGAACGAGCGCGGAGGCACTGGCCGCCATGACAGCCACGCTGCTGGGAGCCGCCGAAACCGCCTTGGACGAGATAGGCAGCGGGGTACCCGGACACATAACGGTGGAAACCAAAAAGCATTCCCTCATCGTCATGGGCGCCGGGTCGCAGGCGCTGCTCGCCGTGGTCACCCTGGCGGACGACCATACACCGGTACACAAAGCCATGAAACAGGCGGCCAACGCGATAGACGAGATTTTGTAGTTGAAACAATGATAGAAACTGGTATACCGCGGCTGGACAAATACCTGGGAGGCGGTATTCCAGAGCAGAAAACCCTCCTGTTTTCCATCTCCCCCGAGGTCGAAGAAAGCAACGTGGCCATACACGTGCTGCAGCACAACCTGAAACAGGGAAACGACTGCATCTACATCGTCTCCAAGTCGTCACCCAGGCAGGTCAGGCAGTCCTTCACCGAGTTTGGATGGCCGCTCGACAACTACCCGGGCACACTCTATATGGTGGACGGCTACTCCCGCCTCATCGGCGCCCCCTCCGAAGAAGACCACATTATCTTCGAGCCCCACGACATCCTGAGCTACGAGGACGTCATCGAGGAACTGCTGCTGGACACCGTCCCCGAGAGCTCCCTGCTCGCCTTTGACTCGCTCTCCAACGTGATGGACCTCTGCGGGGAGCGCGACGCCCTGACGGGCATCAAGCGTATCAACGGGGAAATCGGGGAGCGAAACAGCGTCGCCATCTACAATTTTACGGCCTGGCCCTACAAGGAAAACATCATGTACCGGATACAGCGCCGTTTCGACGGCATCGTCGAGGTGCATTCCGTGACGCAGGGCGCGTTCACCGGCCAGGCATACCGGGTGAAACAGGCCAGCTGGGGCGGCGTCACCGGCGTGTCGGTGCCGTTCAAGGTGTTCCGGCCGGGCGGCATCAAGCTCTATATTCCCAAGATGCTGATCGTCGGCCCCTTCAAGGCGGGTAAGACCACGTTCATCAGGCAGCTTTCTGAGCGGTCCACCCAGATGGACCGGATGGGCGCCACCGTCGCCGTCGAACATGGAACGGTCGACCACAAGGGCTACCGGGCCGAAGTCTTTGGCATCCCCGGGCAGGAACGGTTTGCCCCGCTCATGGAAAAAATGGGCGCTACCGCTTCATGCGCCATCCTGGTCATCGACGCCTCCGACCCCTCGTTTGAAAAAGCCCGGGGTGCGGTGGACTACATCCGCAAAGCCGATATTCCCCTCGTGGTAGCGGCCAACAAGCAAGATATGCCGTCCACGGTTGGCAACGAGGAGATACGACGAGCGCTCGACCTCGGCGACGTACCCGTCATCGACACCGTCGCCACCTCGGGCCGCGGCGTGATGGAGACCTTTGAGGCGCTCGTACAGCAGATGGAGGAGGTGGCAGATGCTGATTGAAACCGGCATCGACCGCCTGGACGAGCTTTTGAAGGGCGGGCTGCCCCCGGTGACCAACACGCTGCTGTACGCGACACCGTTCATCGGAAAGGACATCATCGCGAAACATTACGCGCTGGCGGGGCTGCAGGCCGGCGAGCCGGTCATCTTTGTATTGACCGACCGCTCGTTCCTGGAGATGAAAGAGGAGATGAGCCAGCTTGACAAAGACTTTGCCTCCTACGAGGACGAGGGCATGGTCCAGTACATCGACGTCTACTCTAAGAGCGTCGAGCTGGACGAAAAAGGCCCCAACGTGACCTTCGTTGACAGCCCCATCAACCGGGAGCAGATAACGGCGTCCATCATCAAGGCGGAAAAGGCGTTCACCGAGAAATACGAGCAGCATCGGCTCATCCTGGACTCGCTGTCCACCCTCGTCGTCTACTCGGATGCCAAGGCGGTCTTCCGCTTCCTGCAAGTGGTCAGCGGAACCTGCCAGCGGATGGGCTCCACCTCGATTTTCACCATGACCCGGGGCATGCACGAGGAGATGGAAGTGCAGACCATCAAGCATCTCATGGACGGCGTCATCGAGATGAAGGAGGACGGCTCCCGCATGCAGATCCGGGTGCAGGGATGCGGCGAAGTGGTCTCCCGCAACTGGATAGACTACCTGCTCGAACAGGACGAGGTCAGGCTCACCGGCGCCTTCCGAATGAGCCGGGTCGCCTAAAACGGGTCGTTCTTCTGGCAATTCCGGCAATAGCTCCAGAAATTGCGGGGTTTCTCATAGTGCATGCTTCGGAAAAAAGACGAAGGCAAAAAGCAATTTGGGTAGTTGGAGTAGAGCAGTATTATCATTGTCAAAAATGATACTTATGCGGGCATTCACCGAAGGGAGATGTTGATTTGAATCATTATAACGCGCAGCCAGAAGAAGATTTAAAGCATATTTATGATAACGTGAACATACCATTTTACCCCAAAGTGTTACGAAAGTAGGGATTTGGTAGGATACCCTTGGTACCCCGATACTGGAGGGTAACAGAGACGAGAATGGCTGTCTCGGAACGGCAGAGATCCTTATTCTGAAGGGTTGTCATTATGTATCTCCTTTACCTTGCTTTTTTCAATTACAAGAGATGACCTGCTTTCATTTTCCTGATTTCCTTTGTTTGATGATTCCAAGATGACGAAGTAGTAGTATTTGTTCTCGAACAGTATGGTTCCAATACATCCTTTGTGTTCACCGCGGATAACCTCTACTCGTATCCCCATAACGTTACATCCACACAATTCATAATAATATTTCTCTACCTTGCTTATCTCAGTGTGGGTGTGTCTAGCAGCAAGAAGAATTGGTGTATAACCAGATGGGTGTGTCTAGCAGCAAGAAGAATTGGTGTATAACCAGATATTTCTTTTTGGTGAATCGGGGGAGGTGTACAGCAAGGTCGGAATAAAAAAGAGAGGGAAAAGAGAGTTGTTAGAGTAGCCCAAAGTTAGGGCCAGGACCATTGCTGGTTCCGGTGTCCTCATAGGATATCATTTTCTCTTCAAACAGGTATTCAGTGGGGTTCCAGCCAGTCATCTTCTGCTCTTGGCAGTCGACATCCTCGGAGAGAACGAGCCATATCTTGGCTTCATCGTTCTCATCGGGGTCCTTTGGCAGGTCGCCGGTATCTACTGCATTCATTATGTGGACATCGCCATCTTCATTTGCGGTGCCGGAGCCCAGACAGATTAGACCTTCTCCTGGCCAAGGGTCGGGATAGTATATCAGAGTGTAATCCTCTCCTGCTTCTAGTCCGTGTCCGTTAAAGACGAAGTTAAACGTTGGCCCCTCAGTGTTGTACGTCATCTTGCCCCACGCACCATCCTCCACAATTTCCCACGTATCAGGGTTCTTTTCGTAGAGGTTTAGGTGTGCTACAGTAGAATGTCCGGCCTGGTGCGACGGTCCTTGTGCCACGGCAACACCGGCAAAACCAGCTATCATCAGAGCAGCCGCCACATATACTCCTAGTATTTTTCCTTTCATTTTATCATACCTCTGTTTTTCTCTATGGCTCATACAAGCCAATATTTTTTTATTGCTTGTGATATTTAATATCTGTCTTACAATCATCGAAAAATATAACCTAAACTTTCAGTGTCTATTGCTATGTTTCACTTCCTCAATGGAGCAAATATTTGACAATCCCAACACCACG
>JAWOAW010000010.1:0-26953 GCA_046498345.1 Thermoplasmatota archaeon | reverse complement strand
GGGCTGCGCCGGGACGTAATCATAGGCAGCTACTGGCGGCCCGTTCACCCTCACGTTTTTGGTAATAGTATCCGTAAATACATAGCCACCATCAATCTCGCACGATATCCGAAGGGCGACAGGGTACGTGCCAGCACTTGTCCAGTTGTGGTCATACATGCCCGAGGAATGGCTGTGTTCATAGGTGCCGTCGTTGTTGAAGTCCCACTCGTAGCTGTCGATGGTGTCCTCTGATTCGAGTATGGTACCATTGGAGCTTTTGCCGTTGAACTGGGCGTTCTCATCTATCTGTGGGACTGTCGGCGTCCAGCTGAAATTGGCGACCGGGGGCTTGTATACGTTGACAGTATCCTCAACAGTAGCCCAGTTTTGGACACCGTCGGCAATAACGTCAGGGTCATAAGTAACCGTAAGGGTCACGTTGTAGGAGCCAGAACTGGCGTAGGTATGGCTGGGATGCTGCATGGCGCTCGTGTTGCCGTCTCCAAAATCCCATTCCCATGATTCTATAAAGGTGCTATTCGCCGAATTATCAGTAAAAGAGACAGCGCCATTGATGGTGGCTGGTTCCGGTTTCCAACTGAAATCTGCCGCGCTCGCTATCTGTGTGTTGTTGGTGTACAAGTAATCGCTTACGCCGTTGATGAGTGTGCCGGACATGATGATGGAGTTGCTGGGCTTGTCGATGACGACAGCGGAAATCTTCCATCCTGAACAGTTATTACATTGGATGCGGATGTAGTCTCCGACATCCCATATCCCATTGTTATTCTGGTCTTCAAAGGTGTACGGGGCGTTAATGGTGTGGTCTCCCTTCCAAATCACGAGCTTGAGGTCTTCCATCGGGATCGAGTCGCCGCCCCTATTCTCGATGATGGCCGTGGTCGTGGACTCCATGGAGCCAACCATGTGGACGCTGGGTGCCGACGGCGAGGTGTCCATGGAGAACACGTAGACAATAAGCGACGAAAAGATGATAACGGCGATGGCGAGCAGGAGCACGGTGCCGATGATCTCTGAAACACCTTCTTTTCCTTTTATTCTCCCTAGTATTTTTTCCATCATTTGTATCATTCCTCCCCGGCTTATATATTTTCTTATATATTTCTTTCCCGTGTCGCTAACCTTTTGCTATCATTTATGGCGCTACACCCATCAATGCACCCCTAGTATATAAAGTTTATCGAACAATCGCCGCTGGTGGCGTCATAGAAAGAAAAAAAGGAGGGGGTTAGCCGTAGGTGACGAAGCAGGCATCCGCGTCGTAGTCGTCGCGCTGTTCCCACGTCTGGCCGCCGTCACCCGACGTGTAGAAGGCGCCGTCGGCGTAGGGGTCGTCGCCGCCGACCGCCCAGCCGGTACCCCAGCCGGCCATGTCGCTGCCGTAGACGATGTAGTAGGTCTCCCCGGGGGTCACGTCGATGTCCGGCAGGTCGAAGCCGGTCCACACGGTCTCATAGCTCTCACCGCTCAGCGTCCGGTCAACCGAGGCAAGGTCGGGGCCGTCCAGCTCCTCCCGTATCGAGATGGTCACGGTGCGGTCCGGCTGCCAGGCCATCGCCCCCAGCTCGACCTTGGCCAGGCTGCCGATGTCGGGCACAAAGGACTGCGCGCACCACCGGGTTTCGTTGACCAGGAACCCCCACCATTCCTCGACCTGTCGCTGGTCCACCGTGTGCCCCGACGCGGCCATGGTGACCGCCAGAGCCCGCGAATGGTCGCTCCAGGCGCCTCGCTCGTCCTCGGCCTGGACGGTGACACGGTAGGTGCCCTCCTGCTGCCAGGCATGCTGCAACGTGACCGGCTGTCCGGATGGCTGCAGGCCCGTGGTCTCCGTGGCGCCGTCGCCCCAGTCCACGTGGTATCGGATGTCATGTCCCTCCGGGTCTGACGCCACCGTGGTATAGGTATAGCTGGTGGAGACGTTGCCGACGACCACGCCGTCGGGCTGCTCCGGCGTGGTGGGCGGCATCTCGACCTCGGTGAGCATGAGCTCGCCGGGGTAGTCATCGAATATCTGGGGGTCCATGCTGGTCTCCCGCTCGATGATGTCCTCCGCGTAATAGAAGGCCTCCTCCAGGGAGACCATGCCGTCGCCGTCGCTGTCCGCGTAGCCCTGCATGCCCTCGATGAGATAATGGGCAAAGTAGGAGCCATACGAGGTGTCCTCCTCGGGCACCGAGGTGACCACGATGCGGTTGGTGCCCCGGAGCTCGCCGGCGAACTCCTGTGCCATGTCCACCTTGCCCGGATGCCGGGCCAGCGAAAAGTTGTCGTTGAAGCCGCCGGAATGGCAGCTGTCCACGATGACGCCCAGGCCCTGCGACTCCAACCGGTTGAACATGACGTTGAACATGTCGTCGGTCATGATGCCGAAGGGGTTGGCCAGCGGCTCCCAGCTCCACGGGTTCTCATAGGGCAGGAAGCCGTTGTAGGCGGCCAGTGCCTCGTCCATGCCGTCTTCCTCGTCGAACGGCGGCAGGTCCCAGAGGATCGGGAAGCCGTGCGTGGTGAGATACACGAGCGATATGTCGTCTTCGTCCTCGTGCTCGTCCAGCCACCGGAAGCCTTTGACGATGTTGGCCACCGTCGCATTCTCCCGGGTGATGACCTTGATGTGGTCTTCGTCCCAGTGCTCGGACACGGGCAGCATGCTCTGGAAGCGCTCGACTTCCTCCAGCATGCTGGGGCGGTCCATGTCCGGGTTGTTTTTGTAGATGCCAACGGCGACCATGAGCGCCCAGTACTCGGTGCCCTCGCCGCCTTCATCGGCCGGGGCTGCCGGCGCGTCTTCGCCTTCGCCCTCCATGCGGCCAGTGTTTTCCTGTGCCATGTCGGGCTGCATGAGCCCGGTCTGGACGGGCAGGGCGAGCACGGCCGCCATGGCGATGCATAAAACGAGTATCATATGCTTTTGCATGGTGTCACCGTCCGGCAAACATATGCTCGTTTAAGAGGTTTCTGGTCACGCGAGAGCATCCGACGGCTCTACAAGAACCGGTTCGGCATTGAAACCCAATACCGGATTAAAAACAAGTTCCTGGGGAGAACGTGTTCCAAGGAATATTCGGTACGATATTTCTTTTTCATCCTCACCATCTGTATCTACAATATCTGGGTCCTATTCAACATCATAGAACGAGGAACCAAGGGATTGAACCCCGGGAAAATCCCCATCAAAGTGGATCGCATCATTTACCTGGTCAGAAAAGTCGTCTTCTTCAACGCTCCATCGAGATGACGCTAGGTATGAACCGGCCTTTTTTTGTACTGTGGCTGAATGTTGCATAGCCTGGATGTTACAATAGCTGTGCAGATATGATAGCGTGGTGAAGGTATGCGAGCGATACAGAGCCGGGTGGCACCCGGCTCTTTTACGCTCGTCCTGCAAAAAACCAGTAAAAATGTACCTTTCAAGTCCTACATTCCGAAGTACTGGATATGTGGGTGAGCATAATATTATTCGTGGAGGAACTGTTCCACCTGCTCGGCAAACGATTTGAAGGTCACCTGCCGCCCCACCACCCTGTCAACGCCTTGGCTCTGGAGTTCCGTTTCCCAGCTGCTGCCCTGCCATGCCGTATAGCCCCAGATGGTGGCGTCGGCATCCATGTCTTTGATGGCCCGGGTGGCGTCCACGCCGTCCATCCCTGCATGGCTGCCCTTTCGATGGCGTTCGATGGCCTCCATGTCCTGGTTGGCGCCTGACAGGTTCAAGTCCATGACCACCAATACTGGTGCCTCATCTGCCGCCATGCATTCCCGGTATCGTTCGACGGCCTGCTCGCCCGTCAGGGCGTTGACCACCTCGACGTCCGGCATCCGCTGCAGATACCGGGTGAGGATGTCCTGTATGTCCTGTTCGTCATCCACAATCAAAACCGTTTTATTCATGGATTTCTCCTCGCTGTACGATGTTTTCCACCACCCGCTGTATCCGCATGATGGCGTCATGCGCCTTCTGTATCGTCTCTGCTTCAGCATCGGGCAGTTTCTCCATGGCGATGTCCATGTAGCCCCGGGAGATGGCGATGGGGTTGAAAAAGTGATGCGCCGCCTGCAACTTGAACACCCGCTCGGTTTCCAGGGCTCGTTCCATCTCCTCCTCCGCCTGTTTCCGCTCGGTGATGTCCAGGAACGTCGAATATACCTGGTAGGGTTCGTCGCTCCCTTCCTCGAACTGAGGTATCGAGTTGACGAGCAGCCAGACATACTCGTCTCTCTCGGGCACAAATATGCCCTGCACAAAGTTTTCGACCTTTTCACCGGTCCTGAGGGCCACCATTGCCGGGTGTTGTTCTCCAGGCAGTTCGTTGCCGTCCTTGTCTACGGCCTTCCATCGGGGGTCCATAGAGGTTTTTCCCTGCATCTGTTCCAAGGACAGGCCGAGAATATGTTGGGCTGCCGGATTCGCGGAGGTGATATTGCCCTCTGCGTCCTGGTATACCACGCCCTCCGACATGGTCTCGAAGAGATTTCTGTATTTTCCTTCGCTTTTCTGCAATTTCTCTTCAGCTTTCTTTCGCTCGGTGATATCGGAGATGAATCCTTCGAGGATGGCCGGCTCCTCATCGGACGCGATATATATGCCGCGCTCCCACACCCATCGTTCTTCTCCCTGCTTGGTGATGATTCTGTACTCCAACTCAAATCGCTCTCCCGCTTTCACTCCCTGCTGCACGGTCCTCCAAACCATCTCCCGGTCGTCGGGCTGGATGATGTCTCCGTAGGCAACCACATTGTCATTCATCACCTCTTCTGGCTCGTAGCCTGTTACCTGGCGGCAACCCTTGCTCAGGAATTCCATCGTCCACTCAGGCACATTTCTGCATCGGTAGGCCATCCCAGGCAGGTTGCCCAGCAACGTCCGCATTTTCCGCTCGGATTCCCGCAGTTGTTCCACCTTGTCCTCAAGCTTGCTGACCAGCCGTTCGCTGTAGACCTTGAATATGTCCTCATCGGTTTCAGGATGATCCGGGGCAGCGTCAGCTTTTTGTTTTTCCTTCGTCACCTCAGCTATTAACGCAATGAAGTGGTCGGGTTCCTGGGGCTTCCTGATGAACGCGTCGGCTCCCAGTTTCAATGCGAACTCCTCGTCTTTTTTATCCGTATATGTCGCGGTGTAGAACACAAAGGGAATCTCACGCGTTTTTTCGTCCTGCTTGCATTTCCTGCAGAGCTGGAATCCGTCCATACCCGGCATCAGGATGTCTGAGATAATGAGGTCGATGCCGTCCCGCCGGAGTTCCTCCAGTGCCTTTTTCCCGTTGGGGGCGGTGACGACCTGGTAGCCCTCTCCTTCCAGCATTGTTTTCAGCAGATACCGGTTTTCCTGTTTGTCGTCGACCACCAATACCGTGCCGTCCGCTGCCATTGTTATTCACCTTCCATGTGTTTTGTGATTTGCTCTATGAATATATCTGGGTTGATTGGTTTTTCGATGTATCCGGCGCAGCCAGCGGCGAGAGCTTTTCCACGATCGCCGGTCATCGCATAGGAGGTCAGCGCCACGATGGGGACGTCATCGCACTCACGTGATTTTCTGATTCGGCGCGTCGCCTCATGCCCGTCGATGCCGGGGAGCTGGATGTCCATCAGTACGAGGTCTGGTTGCTCGCTGATGGTCCGTGATACGCCGTCCTCGCCGGTGGTGGCCTTGATGACCTGGTAGCCATTGCGTTCCAGGAGAAAACTGATGAGATACATGTTGGTGTCGTTGTCCTCCACCACCAGGACTCGTTTCATGACACTCGTTCCCCCTGGTATTCTAATGGCACTCTAAGTATAAATGTGCTTCCGTCGCCGGGGGTGCTTTCCGCTGCTACGGAGCCGCCGAGCAGCCGGGCTATTTTTTTCGACAGGTATAGCCCGAGGCCGGTGCCCTCCTGTGCGTTGCCCTGCTGTCGTATCTGGCTGAACGCCTGGAACAGGTTGTCCATTTCCTGCTCGGGGATGCCGATACCCGTGTCACGTACGGCTATCTCCGCCATGTCCTCCGTTTTCCGGGCGGTCACGGTTATTTTGCCTTCCTCGGTGAACTTGAACGCATTGTTGACGTAGTTCATGATGACCTGTTTCACCCGCCGGCGGTCGCTCGTCACGGGCAGCTCGTCCGGTACGTCCACCGTGAGCGCCACGTCGCTGTCCTCCGCCGTGATGGCAAATGATTCGGCGACCTCCCCCACCACCTCGGCGAGGTCGAACTCCTCGATGTCAACCTCTACCTTGTCGGCCTCTATTTTGCTGATGTCGATGACGTCGTTTATCAAAGCAAGCAGATGCCGCGAGCTGTTCTGCACCATTTTGAGCTGCTTTCGCTGCTCCTCGTTGAGTTCGCCAGCGAGCCCCTGCAACAGCACCCCGGTAAACCCGATGATTGAATTCAACGGCGTTCGCAGTTCATGGCTCATCGACGCGATAAACATGCTTTTCAGCTGGTCGAGCTCCTGGAGGTGCTCGTTTGCCTGCTGCAACTGCTCGTTCAACTGTTGCAGCTCCCTGGTTCGCTCCTCGACCTTTTCCTCCAGATGTCGGCGGTGCTCCCGCAACTCTTGCTCCGCTTCCTTCCGCTCGGTGATATCCTCGACGACGCCCTCATAGTAAAGGGTTTCGCCGTTCTCGTTGCGAATCGCCACGGCGCTCTCCCTGACCCATATCGTTGATCCGTCACGCCGGCGCCATGCGGACTCCCCGATGTAGGCTCCCCGCCGCTCGATTTGTTCGATGAATTGCTGTCGGTCGTACCCGGGCCCATAGTGGTCCAGGTCTTTGAGATTCCGCTGTTTCAACGCCTCGATGCTGTCGAAGCCGAGGAGGTCTGCGAGGAAGGGATTGGCCATGAGAATGCGGCCGTCCGCCGTCGTCTTGTAGATGCCCACCACGGCGTTTTCGAAGATGCCCCGGAACTGTTCCTCGCTCCGCCGCAGTTCCTCGGTTTTTTCCTTCACCTTCTTGTTGAGAAGGGTGCTCATCCCGAAAAAGAGGATGACCAGGCCGACGATGCCGCCCACGGTCCATCGTGCCCACATGGGAAAGACCACCGTTCCTTCAGCGTCTCTCTCCGTTTCTCCGCCGAAAAACCTGTCCTGCAGGTTGTAGTATATTGAGTCCTTGTCCCCCTTGAGTTGCGCCATATGGACGTCGATTCTTTCCCGGAGGTAGGGTGTCCGGCTGGCATGCAATGGAAACGCAAATTGGAGGCGTATCGGCTGGAAAATGAGCGGGGTTCTTTCGACGGCGTACGCGTTTTCGTATCTGTCTCCAAATTGTTTGTTCGTCACCCCGGCGTCTATGGTCCTGTTCTCCAGCGCCTGGAACACCCGGGTATAGCTGTTCATTTCGACGAAGCTGCAGTTGATTTCGAATTTATCCATCAGTTCCTGTATTCCCTCCGGTCCCTCTAAGTTGATGCTGTCTTCGAGGACTCCGATGCGTTTGCCCTCCAGCTCAAGGATGGATTCGATGGCCGCACCCTCCGGGGCGTATAGCCGGGACCAGCTGAAAAGCACTGTCTCATTGGAAAAGGCATATTGTTCCGCTCTCGCCTCGGTAACCCCGACGTCCACCATGATATCGATGGTGCCGTTGTCCAGCCGGGATTGACACTCCGACCAGGTTCCCCACACCCATTCGATGCCCCATTCTTCCGCGTCCGCGATGTATTCTAGGAGCAGGGGCCAGAACCCGGTGTATGTGCCGTTCTCGTCGCGGAAAACCTTCGGCGGATTGTCGTAGACGCCCACTTTTACCGTCGTGGATTCCTCCGCGGAGACAGCCAGGGAAACCATGAGGCCGTGGAACAACAGCAGGCAGATGAGCGCTACGAAATATTTTTTCACGCCCCGGCCACCTCCGCCACAACTCCGGTGTACTGCTTGAATCGCACCGGAGCGTAGCCCAGCATGTGGGCTTTTCCGCTGTTGAAGCGGACCTTACCGGATGGCAGCTCCATCTCCCGCCAGGCGAGGTTGCCGGCTTCCATGGCGTTTTTCAGCCGTTCCTTGTATATCTGCAGTTCTTCTTCGAGCTCCGCTCTACTTTTCATCTTGTCACCTCTGAAATCTCGCATCTCCTTCTGCGTTCTGCATATATGGCCGCCATACCCTCGTCATGCCTGTCCATTGGTATCTCTTGTCACAATATAACAATTGTATTCTTAAGAGCTTTTCCCCGCAGCCAGTATCTCCGAAAGTGAGTAGATAAATGCAGGCGAATCCTCACTTTTTTGCGGCGTGGCGCCGCAAAAAATGTATTTCTGCACCATGGCAGCTGGAAAACGGCTTGACGCAGCGGAGGATGCACTTTTACCGCTTTCTCCTGTCAACACCGGTTCACCAGAGAACATGGGAGAGCATTCTCTCAAAAAAGCGGTTATTCCGCAAGCATCTGTATGAGGGTATCTCCAATTTTTTGACTATATCTGGGTGAGTAGCCCAGGCGTCGCTTGTATTGCACGAGGTCGATGAGGTGGTCTCTCCATCACCGGGCGATAACCATCACCAGACGCCGTACCAGGTACCACAGGTTGTAGAGTAGTGCAGCCACCATGAAGAAAAAGAGTCGCACCGAGGGATCGCCGGTCTTGGTTTTGATCATGAAATGACCTTCGCCATCTCGATAAAAGTTCTCGATGTTCCACCGGCCACGATACATCTCTGCGAGACAGGATAGGTCTGCATGGGCCACGTCGATGTTGGTGCAGAACACGTGGTAGTTTTTCCATCGCTCCGCCATATGCTTTCCATTGGGCGTAAAGAACAGGGTGAGCAAGATGCCCGCTCGTCCGTATACGTAACCAGGATGATACCAGGCCCCGCTCTGGTTCGTATCTTTGATGAGCCGTTTTATCTTTTTGTTCTTCGGCAGCGGAGCCAGATATCTGAGTCCACGCTCCTCGAGTACCTTCAGCACCGTGCTATCCTGGGAGAACCCCCGATCGAAGAGCACCAACCGGATGTGGAAAAAGCGGCTTACCACACCAAGCAGTTCATCTACCAGCTTGGCTTTCCGGGAGAACGACGTGACCGGCAACGCGTAGAGACATATTCGTTGGCTGCCCAGAACGGCGTTGATGGTGATGTACCGGAAACAGAGGCTGGTGCCATCGCATTTTTTGGTCGATACCAGGTATGGCGCATCGTCACCATACCAGGGAACATCATGCTCGTCTATCAGCACGGTGATCTTCCATGGTATCTTCCGGGCTTTCCGCAGCCACCGGATCATTTTCTCTTGAATGGTCAGAAATTCATCCAGGATTTCATCTATCCTTTTCCGCTTCAAACGGGCATAGACAGTATCGGCGTCCGGCACCGCATATCGTCCCTTCTCATCGAGCCGGTCCACACCATTCTCCAGATATCGACCCTCTAGCGCACAAAACAGGATGGTCTTCCAGAGGTGATAGAACCCGTAGACGGCGTTCCATGCACCATGAAAGTCAATGCCGCCTTCAGCAAAGCTGAAGGCAAACCTATTTAACTTCAGCAGCAATTTTCCATTGTCCGGGGAGTGCATTGTATCCCGTCCTTACACGATACAATCCTCCCAGGCATTAACTCCTTCGATTTTTACTGAGATTTACTCTCGGAGATACTGCACGCGGAGACCGTCATCTTTAATAAACGAGGGACATTTCACATCGATGGATATCCAAAAAGACGAGGACTTCGACGAATGGTACAACGAGGTCGTCGAGGCAGCCGAGCTGTGCGACAAACGCTACCCTGTCAAGGGCATGAACATCTGGCGCCCGTATGGCTGGCAGATAATGTGGAACATCGACGAGCGCATCCGGGCGGAGATGCGCCGCACCGGCCACGAGGAGGTCAACTTTCCCCTGCTGGTTCCCGAGACATTGTTTCAGAAGGAGGCCGACCACATCAAGGGATTTGGCTCCGAGGTCTTCTGGGTGACCCACGCCGGGGACAACGAGCTCGACGAGCGATTGCTGCTCCGCCCGACGTCGGAGACGGCGCTGTACACCACGTTTGCCCTGTGGATACGAAGCCACGCCGACCTGCCGCTCAAGACCTACCAGATCGTCAACACGTTTCGCTACGAGACCAAGATGACCAAGGCGTTCATCCGCGTCCGGGAGATACATTTCTTCGAGGCGCACACCTGCCACCGCGACTACGAGGAAGCCGAGGCGCAGGTCGAGGAGGACCTGGACATCGCCGGCCGGTTTCTCGACGGATTATGCCTGCCGTATGTTATGAGCCGGCGGCCCGACTGGGACAAGTTCGCCGGCGCCCACTATTCCATCGGCGTCGACGTGCTCATGCCCTCCCTGCGGGTGCTCCAGGTGGCCTCGATACACCAGTACAGGGAAAACTTTTCCCGGCCCTTCGACATCACCTACGAGGACGAACACGGGGAGCACCGGTACTGCCATCAGACCACGTACGGCATGTCGGAGCGGGTGCTGGGCGCCATCGTGGGGATGCACGGCGACGACAACGGCATCGCCCTGCCGAGCAGCGTTGCTCCCATCCAGGTGGTCATCGTCCCCATCATCTTCAAGGACAAAAAAGAAGACGTTGTCGGGGAATGCCGCGCCGTCCAGGGGGAGCTCGAGGACATGGATATCCGGGTGCATCTCGACATGCGCGACGAGACCCCGGGCAGCAAGTTCTACGGCTGGGAGCTCAAGGGCGTGCCCCTCCGCGTCGAGATCGGCCCCCGGGACATCCAGAACGGCGTGGTGACCGTGGCAGCGCGGGACGGCGAAAAAACGCAGGTACCCCGCGACGAGCTCGACGGCATCCCCGGGCATCTGGAAGCGTACGACGAGCGCATCGCCTCCGCCGCGCAGGCCTTCATGGACGGCCACATCGCCCGGGTCGACCATCTCGACTCGCAGGATGATGTGGAGGGTATCATCGAGGTGCCCTGGTGCGGCAGCGAGCAATGCGGCCTGGACATGGAAGACCGGACGGGCATGAAGTCGCTGGGCATCCCGATACCCGAGCCGGAATGCGAGGGAACCTGCACCGCCTGCGGCGAGGCAGCCAGGCACTGGCTCCGCCTGGCTAGGAGCTACTGATCTGCCGCTTAAGCTTTTTGATGCACCCCGAGGTCTGCAGCGTGGTCAGGGAAAAATCGTTGGAGATGTCGTTGAGCAGCCGGATGGTATCCTCTTTCCGGGTATGCCGGCATCGGACGATGCCCAGGCTGCCGGTGTACACGGTCAGCCAGGGCGCCTCCCCTTCACCCCGGGTGGCCCGGGAGGCGTTGTTGACGGCCCGGATGACGTCCCGGCGCGTCGCATCCCCCTGAACGGAAAACAGGATGTAGCGCTGCCGGCCCACCCGGTCTTTTATCATCTCAGAATTCTCCAAATTCTTCCTGGAGGTCTATGACCAGCTCCCGGAGCATGTCCTCGAAAATGGTGTTGCGGTATTCCCGGGTGCCAGCCTGGGTGTTGGCTCTGGCGATGAACTCGCTCCCCTCCTTGACGATCTCTATCCGGCAGAGTTCCTCTTCTACAGTAACCATATTTTCACTGTGGGTATGGTAGTATCTTATTTATGTTTTTTGCCCTCGTCTCTGAGATACTGTTCCACCATCTCGATGGCGCACAGGCTGCCGCACATGGAGCAGGAGCGCGGGTCCTCGGTGGGCGTGCGGCGCTGCCGGTAGTGCTTGGCTCGCTCGGGGTCGATGCACAGGTCGAACATCCGGTCCCAGTCGAGCTCGTTCCGTGCCCGTGAAAACGTGAAGTCGACGTCGCGGTCGATGCCCCGGGCGAGGTTGGCCGCGTGGGCTGCGATGCGGGAGGCGATCACGCCCTGCCGGACGTCGTCCACGTCGGGCAGCGAGAGATGCTCGGCCGGGGTAACGTAGCACAGGAAGTCGGCGCCGTGGTAGCCGGCGATGGCGCCGCCGATGCCCCCGACGAAGTGGTCGTAGCCGGGCGCGATGTCTGTCACCAGCGGGCCGAGCACGAAGTACGGGGCGCCGTCGGTCACGGTTTTCATCACCCGGATGTTGGGCTCGATGTCGCAGAGCGGCATGTGGCCGGGGCCTTCGACCATGCTCTGCACGCCTGCCTCGCGGGCTCGCTCGATGAGCTCGCCGATGATGAGCAGCTCCTGGAACTTCGCCCGGTCGTTGGAGTCGTGCAGGGCCCCGGAGCGCATGCCGTCGCCCAGGCTCAAGGTGAGGTCGTGCTCCTCCGCGATGTCGAGCAGGTAGTCGAACTCCTCGTACAGCGGGTTTTCCATCTCGTTATGCAAAATCCATGCCATGTGGAATGCGCCGCCCCGGCTGACCATGGGGATGAGGCGATGCTGCCGCCTGAGGCGTTCCACGCTCTGCCGGGTGACGCCGACATGGGCCACGGTGAAGTCCACGCCCTGCTCGGCCTGCCGGCGGAACGCGTTGAAGATGTCGTCGGAGGTCATGTCCACGATGGCCCCCCGATGGTCGATGGCGTCCAGGGCGGCCTGGTAGACGGGCACCGTGCCAAAGGGAACGTCGACAATGTCGAGCAACCGCCGGCGCAATGCCTCGAGGTCGCCGCCGGTGGACAGGTCCATGACTGCGTCGGCCTTGACCTCGATGGCGGCTCGTGCCTTGTCCACCTCCTCGTCGGGATGGCAGTGCTCCCGGCTGGTGCCGATGTTGGCGTTGACCTTGACGCGCAGGCCTTCGCCGATGCCCAGCGGGCAGGGTGCATGCGCCGGGTTGCAGGGAATCACGATTCTGCCCGCTGCCACCCGCCTCCGCACCATCTCGGGGTCGACATCCTCCGCCGCGGCGACAGCCGCTATCTCGTCGGTGACAACGCCGCGTTGGGCTTCCTGCATGATGGTCATGGTGTGTGTGCCATACCCTGCTTCCTTCTAATAGTTTTCGCTCCATCCGGGGTGCCCACGATGATCATGCTGGCGAGGTCAAGGAACAGGCCGTGCTCCATGACGCCGGGAATGCCGCTGAGCGTCGCTGCAAGGTCATGCAGGTCGCCGAGCGCCTCATAGGAGCAGTCGAGGATCAGGTTGCCGTTGTCGGTGACGAAGTCCCCACGCAGGCGGGGTTCCAGGCCGTGTTCTTTCAGCCGGGCAGCCACGCTTTCCCATCCATACGGCACGACCTCGACGGGCAATGGAAACGTGAACGTTTCGACGAGCTTTGACTCGTCGACGACGATGATCTCCCGCTTTGTCCGGTCGGCCACCATTTTCTCCCGGAGCAGGGCGCCGCCGCCTCCCTTGACGAGCTGCAACGATGGGTCGACCTGGTCGGCGCCGTCGATGGTCACGTCTATGGGCCGGGCGTCGAGGTCCTCGAGCGGGATGCCTGCCTGCCGGGCGCGCTGCGCCGTCTCCTTCGAGGTGGCGACGCCGATGATGTCGAGGTCCTGCTGCACGCGTTCGCCGAGCCGCTGGATGGCGTAGCGAACGGTTGAGCCGGTGCCCAGGCCGACGCGCATGCCGTCCTGTACATGGGTTACGGCTTCATGTGACGCGATGCGCTTGAATTTCTCCATGACATGGAAAGCCCGCGGATTTTAAAAACGTTGGCCGGCGGCGGGTTTCCCTGGTTTGTCTTTCCCCTGTTTGGCTGGGGTATCGGCATCGTCGCGCATTTCGTCACGTCGTTTACGAGCCATGTATATGTCGACCGGATGGGCGAGCGGGAATATGAGCGGCTCCGTCGCAATCGGTGAGCAAAGCATTTATAGCCCCGGTGCTATGCTTCGACGGGAGTGAGGAGTAGGTGCGCGGCTCACGGCTTCGTGCTGAGGAAACTCCTCCCTCGTTCCCGAACCAGGTGTGTAACAGCCGGGGCGAGAGTCCCGTATGGGGGAGCAGAAACGACACAGCCCGCCGCGAGGATGACTCCCGCGGGGATGACGCTGCGGCGGGATTTGGTGAAACGGCCCCCATCCTGGAGCAAGTCCAAATGCCGGGATCGGTCGTTCGGGACCGCTCGGAGGTGGGACGCCAAGGTGAATGCCGCATAGAACAGAAGGAGGGTTACGGCCTAGACCTCACTCCCTCATATCACGATTACAAGCGACATATTTTTATAGCCAGGCAGTGATAACTACGGTATGAACGGAAGAAACGCAGTCCCGCTGGCCGTCCTGGCCCTGTTTCTCGCGACGGCGCTGGCCGGCTGCCTGGAGGGTGATGAGGGCACGGCGGCGGAGACCAGCTTGACGGAGATACGGGTGGCGGACATGCCCACCGAGGATTTTCTGCATGTCAACGTGTCGTTTACCGAGGTGAAGCTGCACAGCGATGAAGCCGGCTGGGAGTCCATCTATGCAGACAGGACGGTCGACCTGCTGTACCTCCATGAAAACAATCTGTCCGAGCGGCTCGGCGTCGAAAACATCACCGCCGCCAATTATACCAAGCTTTGGCTCGTCGTGGACAATGCCACCGGTGTCCTCGCGGATACGGGCGAGACGGTGTACTTTGACGTTCCCTCTGGCACATTGAAAATCCAGCACCTGTTCGCCCTGCAGGAGGGCAACAACTCCATCACGCTGGACATCGACCTCGACCGCTCCATCTTTGCCCGGGGCGACATGTACAAGCTGCTGCCCGTCATCAGCGGTCTCAACGTGAGCTACGCCAACGGCACCCAGGTGCACATCCGGGACCGGGATCGCATCCAGAACATGACCCGCAACCGGCCGCCGGTGGTGGACATCGTGGCCAACGGCACCCGGGGCAGGCATCTCACCGCAGCGGTCAACGAGTCCATCACGTTTGATGCCGGGGGAAGCTTCGACGTCGACAACGACAGCCTGACGTTTGCATGGGATTTCGACGATGGAACCAGCGCGACGGGTTCAACGGTTGAGCATACGTTCAATGAAACAGGGGCCTACCAGGTCATCCTGACGGTCAGCGACGGAGAAAACGCCAGCACCGGGCATCTCACGGTAACCGTCCGCGGGCAGGGCGGAAACGGCCGCGGGCCGTAGGCGGGTGGGCTCATCGACCGGGGGAACTGCCGGGCTTCCCGCAGATTGCATCTGGTACGGTTAACTATATATGCCGCCACTATTTTAAACAATTGTGAAAAACAGTGTTCTGGCAGTCGTCAGCGCAGCCGCAATGCTGCTCGCCGTGACGGCATACGCCGAGCCAGCCCCCCTGGGGGTATCCCACCTGGCCTCCGATGCAGCCACCGCTAAGCCATGGAACATCACCCACGGCGGCCCCGGCCACGACAACGGCTGGGCCATCCATCCCCTCGAAGACGGCCTGCTGCTCGCCGGCTGGACCGCCTCCACCGGCCAGGGAAGCGCCGACGGCTGGCTGCTCAGGCTCGACAAAGACGGTCGTGAGCTCTGGAACAAAACATATGGCGGCCCGGGCAACGACCGCATCGTAGCCATGTCGCCCACAGATGACGGCTACATCCTGGCCGGGTACACCACGTCCTACGGCGCCGGTTTCAGCGACCTCTGGCTGCTCCGCACCGATGGCGGGGGCAACGAGCTCTGGAACCGGACCTACGGCGGCCGGGACCACGACAACGGGTGGGCGGTCTGCACGACCGACGGCGGCATCGCGGTCACCGGCTTCACCGCCTCCTATGGAGCCCCCAACAGCAACCTCTGGATTCTCCACACCGATAGCCAGGGAAACGAGCAATGGAACGTGACATATGGCGGCCCGGGATGCGAAACCGGCTTCGCCATCAAACCCGCCAACGGGGGCTACACCGTTGCCGGCTACTACGAGTCCTGCGGCGGCCCCTACGACCTCTGGCTGCTCCACACCGACGACGAGGGCACCATGCGATGGAATCGGACGTACGGCGGAGACGGCATCGAGGTAGCCCGCGACATGGCGGTGCTGGACGACGGCTACGCCCTCACGGGCTGGACGTCGACCTACGGCTCCGGTGGAACAGACGCATGGCTGCTCGTCACCGACAGCCAGGGCCACATCCGGGTGAGCCGGACCTACGGCGGACCGGGCGACGACGGGGGATTCGCCATCAAACCGGTCAACGACGGCTACGCCATCGCCGGCTGGACCGCCTCATACGGGGCCGGCGGCCAGGACGCCTGGCTGCTGACCACCGACAGCCACGGCAACGTCGGCTGGGAGTACCATGCCGGCGGACCGGGCGACGACGTCATCTACGGGCTGGCCTCCGCCGGCAACACGTTTCTCATGACCGGGACAACGGATTCATATGGCAGCGGGAAAGACGACCTCTGGCTCCTGGGGCTGGACGACCCGCAGCTGTCCATCCGGCCCCGGGGCGGCCTCGGCCTGACCGTCCAGATGGCCAGCCAGGCCGTGGAAACACGGAGGGATATATCCTGGACGGCGTCGCTCGACGGACGGATTGTCCCCAGAGCTATGTCGGGGGTCATCGCCGAGCTGCCGGCCGGGGAGAGCACATCGTTTTCCATCCCGATATTTGGATTGGGCCCGGTGACCGCAACGGTGACCATCGGCGACGTGCAGCGCCATGCCCGCTTCCTGAGCCTTGGCCCATTTCTGCTCCCGGGATAACAGGGTAAATATTATAACGCTCCAGGCCATTTCACCCAGAGGATACCATGAAAGCAAAAGCGATTGCGCTGATTGTAGCCTTCATCTTCGTGCTGAGCGGTCTCATGCTGGGGCTGCCGGCCACCGTGCATGATGGAGGCGTGGCGCCGGAGCAGGACAACGAGGACACCGCCGACACCGCACCGGCCACGGCGAATGACGCCTTTGGCGTGCAGTGGGAGAAAAACTATGGTCCATGGCACCAGTGGAGCGCCCGCTACGAGGGCCCGCAGCCCGTGGGCGACGCGGACAACGACGGCCTGAACGAGCTGCTCATCGGCGGCCGCGACCCGTTCATGCGGGTTATGAAATATGATGAGGCGTCGGGGACATATTACGAGCAGCAGAAGATCGTCGACCCGGTGTTCGGCATCGGCTACGGCGTCTGGCTTGAGCTGTTCGGCGACTACCACCGGATATCGCAGCCCTTTGGCTCCTCCACCGGCTTTTCCATCGCCGACATCACCAACGACGGGGAAAACGAGGTCGGCGTGGCCTGGGGCAACCATTTCTCGGCGTTTAAATGGAACGGGCGACGCTACCAGCTGGTAGGCCGCTACATCGTGGTCGACGAGAACGAGGGGCAGGGCGGCACCACCCTGGACTGCGTGGTCGGCGACTACGACAACGACGGCGACAACGAGGTCATCGTAACCGGCGGCTACCGCAACGTGCCCGAGGTCATCGCTCTCGGCTGGAACGGCGAGGAGTTCGTCGAGGAGACAACGTGGAGCGATCCCCATGGCGGCTCGGTGTTCTTTCCCTGGATAGCCGACGTCGACGACGACGGCGACAACGAGGTCATCATCGGGCCGGGCGACCGGGGCGTCGTGCTCGACTGGAACGGCGACGGCTTCGCAGCTACCGAGATCGCCGAGTTCGACCATCGCGTCTTCGGCCTGGTGTCCAAGGACAGCGACTACGATGGAAAACCGGAGATACATATCACCTTCCGGCATCCCGAGCTCCAGATATGGGAGTGGAACGGCACCGGCTACGAGAAAAAATGGGGCAAGGTCTGGCAGCAGGAGATGGACACCATCGAGGCCATCGACATCGGCGACGTGGACGACGACGGCACGGCAGAGGTCTGCGTGGGCACCGACCTCGTGCACATCCTGGAATGGAACGGCGAAACATATGAAGAGGAATACCTCATCGACGAGACATACGGGATGCTGGCCGTGACCTGCGTCGGCGACTTCGACAACGACGGCATGATAGAGATAAACGCCGGGGCGGTGGGCAACGTCGGCGACGACGGCTACATGTCCTGGATCTTCAAGTACGGCCTGTAGCCCTTTCCCCTTTTTTTCTATATTTTTCTGTCTTCGCCCTCGCTGAGCGCCGTAAAATGGTCCATGCCCTCCCGGGCTCCGCGGGCCAGCACGACGTCACCGGGCTTCAGGACGGTGTGGCTGTCCACGTCGTAGGTCCACCGCCCATCCCGCTTGAGCGCGATGATCCACATGCCGGTTTCGGAGGCCAGCTCCAGGTCTCCCAGCGACCGGCCGGCGAACACCGACGACGGGTCGATGGCGGCGCGGACGAACACCTCGTTGGACTCCATGATGCTCTCCCGGACGATGGGATGCAGCTCGACGTCGCGGAGCTGCACGTCGGCGATCTCCCGGGCCCCGTCGGCTATCATCTCGGAGCACATGGCCAACTGTATCATGGCCAGCGCCTCGTTGACCTCCAGTTCGTCTGCTTTCACATCCCGGATGGCCAGCCGCTGAAACCGGTCGTTGAGGTCGTCGATGAACTCCTCCATCTCGTAGACCTCCTCCGCCAGGTCCCGGTTGTCGTAGATGACAGAGGAGTAGGCAAGGTCGACCATGAACGCGGATTTTTCCTTCATGTCCCGGAGCATCTCCCGGGCCTCCCGCTCGCTCATTCCAGCACCTCCTCAGCCCCCTGGAAAAAGTCGTCGAGCTGCGCCAGCCCCTCCTCGGGGCCCACGCCGATGACCATGTCTCCCTGTTGGAGCGTAACATCTTCAGGAGTATACAGCCAGCGTTTCCCCCGGCGGAGCGCCACGATGCGGACGCCGGTCTCCGAGGCAACGTGCAGGTCGGGGATGCGGCGGCCGACCGCCGCCGAGTCAGCGGTGATGGTCATCTTTTTTATCATCTCGGCTGACTCGCTGAGCAGCCGGGGGAGCAGCGGGCTCTGGAGCTTGACGGACAGCAGCTTGACGATGTCACCGGCCGCATCGGATATCGAGGTGGCCGCCTCGCTCATCTGCAGGATGCCGGCCAGCTGCTCCGCGTCCTCCTTGTCCCGGGCGGCCAGCATGGCCATGATGCGCATGTGGTAGTTGAGCTTGTCCATCTGCACTTCGAGGTATTTGACCTCCTCGGCGATCTCCTCACTGTTGAACAAAATGGCGGAGTAGGCCAGATCGATCATGAGCTCGGAGATGTTTTTCATCTCAACCAGGAGCTCCTTGATGCTGGTCGGCTCGTACTCGATTTCCTCGAACTCGGCTTCCTTCCACCGGGAACGTCTCATTGTCTCCAAATAAACCTCCGTCGTTTAAATATGTGTCGCATGGCTACCCGGATGACGCAACGGAGCAGAGCAGCCCCTGGATATCCCGAAGCCGGGCGGCACAGCCAGGATGCCGTTCCAGTGCATCGGCAACCAGGCGCCGTGCCTCATGATGCTCGCGGCTGCCATCATGGGTCCAGATGTCGGCGATTTCCGGTTCAAGCGCCGCCGTCAGCTCTCCGGGGAGGTAGCTGAGGTTGAGCCACAGCCGCATGACGGCCAGGGCCTCCATCTGGATGCGCAGGTCGGTGAGCGTGAGCAGGTCGACCGCCTCGTCGCGCCGCCCGTTCTCGAGCAGCTGCAACGCCTCATGCTCCGCAGCGGCTACCTCGTCGATGAAACGCTGCTCGGGCCCGGCGTACATCTGGCTGAGGTTGCCGTGGCCGTAGCGTTCCAGGAGCTGCATCGCCACCTCGTGCGCCTCGCCCGATTCATATGGGTCGTAGATGTCCCGGCTGCAGACGTGCACCGGTACGTAGATGGCGCTGCACTGGTCGGGGGCATACCACAGGCTGCTCAGCGTGGCGGGATACCGCTGCCGGAGGCGGTAGACCGTGGCTGCCTCGTAGCCGCCCTGGCACATGCCCCTGAGACCTGAGACATCGTGGTCGTGGATGCGGGACCAGTCCATCATGTCCCGGACGGTGATGTCGCCCTGCCGCGTGGTGATGCGCTGCATGAGCATGTCCTCCCAGGCATGGTACTTGTAGCACATGGACAGCGCCGCCGTGTCGGGGCTGGCGTCGTGGACTTCGACGTAGTAGCTGCCCACCGGGGCCCCGCTATCCTCCGGGATGAAGCGGGCTGTGCCAGAGGGCAGGGCCCGAACGGTGGCGCCCTCCTCGCCCGTGTCAACGACGCGGATGCCGCCCAGGCTGCCCAGCCGGATGACGTCGCCCGCCGCGGCGCCGCCGTCAAATGTGGCGTCGAAGGAATGGGCGACCAGCATCGGATACAGGAGATGGGTCTGCCAGAGCATTTTGGGGTAGTTGGACTGCACCGCTACGTCGTCGACCCGTCGGACCCGGTAGGTGTATGCGTCCGCCTCGACGACGGCAGCGGCATGGGGCGAGGCAACGAAGATGTTTTCGGGGACCGAGGTGCAGTGCAGCCGGCCGACGGCGTCCTCGGTGAGCAGCTCGACTGCCTCGTCGAGGGTGCCGGCGGATTGGGCGGCGTAGCGCATCCAGTCGAAGTCGTCCCAGGCGTGCCGGGTGGGGTTGACCCGCATGCTGAGGGTGTCGGCGTCGCCGAACGCCAGGCCTGCATCGGTGAGCAGCATGCCGGGCTTGGTGACGTTGGGTGGAACATCCTTGGCGGAGGTGGTGCCGATGAAGCGATGCTGGACCGTGAAATGCATGGGCAGCCCGGTCCAGGGATGATGGTACGTGTACTCGTATCCCGCCGGGATGGTGCAGAGCACCTGGAATCCGGGCCGCGACGGATCGCGGACCTTGAGCAGCAGGCTGCAGTTATCCCTCGTTGCATCGCCCGTAGCGACGATGTCCTTGCACCCGGAGCTATCCTGGCTGGAGCCAGCCGCGATATCCATCCCGTCGGATGCATCGTGCTCTGGCCGTGACGTCGTGCCGGGGCCCGGTATATCGGGCTGCTGCAGGCCGGCCAGCGGCGCCGCGATAACGAGCAGCGCGACAATCGCCGCGGCGAGATGCTGTACCTCCATATGGGTTCATGCTGTACCGGCTATAAAAAAGATGTGCCGTATCCGCCATGCCGTGGCTGGCGGACCACAGGGTACATAAACCGGGCAATGTTTAAATACCGGCGGCTATACCATGCCGAGGTGAACAGAGTGGTCAAGGCCTACATCATGATCTCGTCTATGTCGGCAAGCTCGAGGAGGTGCTCAGCGGGCTGAAGGGCATCGAGAACATCGAGAGCATCGCCGTGACGGCGGGCGACTACGACGTCATCGTCAAGGTCGCCGTGGAATCGCTGGAAGAGCTGATGGAGACCACGGACCGCATCCAGATGGTCGGCAACATCAAGCGGACGACGACGACGGTGATCGAGAAAGAGATTACAGCATGAACCTCCGGATACGGAAAAAATATCTGTTCTACGTGCTGCTCCTGGTCTCCTCGATCCTGAGCGCCATCTCGACGTCGCTGGACGGCGTCATCTCGCATCTCTATATAGACAACTCCTGGGTGTTCGGGATGGCGGTCATGGTAGCCGGGATACCGGTCACGCTGGCCATCGCCGGCGTGCTCTCGCTGCCCTGGCGCGGCCGGAGCGTCGGCGCCCGGTTTGACCCGTCGTTCCGCCGGCTTAGGATGCTCCGGCGGCATGAGCTTCCCTACCATCTGCTCGCCGGGCTGGGCAACACCGTGGCGACCCTGTCCCATTTTTATCTCGTGTCCGTCTTTGTTGACCCGTCGACGGTGCTCCCGTTTTTCCAGGTGGTCATCCTGTATCTTTTGGTGGCGGAGTCGCTGTCTGAAAAGGACGCGCCGACGCTGGCCGAGATAGAGTCGTCGGTCATCGTGACCTTCGGCGCCGTCATGGCGGCGATGTCGCTGACCGGCTCCCTGAACGTGGAAGCCCTGCTCGTCATTTTCCTGGTGATGAACCCGGCATGGGTGGTCCTGGCCATCTACCAGCGAAAACTGAAGCATCTCACGGTCGACGACCGGCCGAACGACGCCGTCAACATCCGGACATGGAACGTGCTGTTCACCGCGGGCATGATTGCCGTGGCGGTCTACCTCTACCGGCCCGCCTTTTTCCATATGGCGCTGGAGACAGCCACCGAAATGTTTCCATGGCTGGCCGCCACCATGTCGGTCGTCTTTTTCGCCTACATCCTGTACATCCGGGCGCTGGGCATCGGCAAGGCCAGTATCACCCAGGCGGTCAAGGCGTCCACGATCATTTTCAGCATCCCGCTGTCGCTGGCGCTGTCGGGCCTGCTCGGGTTTTCGTTTTCGGCGTCGCCGACCCTGCTGGCCTTCAAGCTGATGGGCATCACCCTGGTCATCCTGGGCGTGTCCTCATTCGCGTTGACCGAGGTCAAGGCCTACGTGTTCATCAACGCCAAGCCCGGCCATCGGATGGCCGACCTGCTCGACGACGTCTGGCGTATCCGGGGCGTGGCCTCGGTGTCCGCCCTCGCCGGCAAATACGACCTGATGGCCAAGATACGCATCCGGACGCTGGGCAAGGGCTACGAGCGCATCATCCGCCGCCTGGAGGCCATCCCGGCCGTCGAGGAGTTCAACTGGCAGAGCATCCTCAAGGAATGGGAGGAGATATAGTCGCTAGGGTGCAACAGGTGTCAGGTGGCGCACCGTTTCACCGACTCTCGGGGGAAACCTGGCTGCATAACGGCGGAGTCTGTCCCGGGTGACGGCGGCGAGGTCCATGTCGTCGACGAGCGACGCCAGGGCGCGCTGGCTCAGCTCATCGGTCATCACGTGCCGAATGTAGACCAGATCGAGCAGCGCTTTTTCTGGCTCGGCCAGCGCCACCATGTTTTCCTGCCCGTATCCCCAGAAGAGCGACCGGTGGAGCTGGTGATATTCGTAGGTGGCGTCGGCCGTCCTGTAGGTGTAGGGCCGGCGGGTGGTAGCCAGAGTGAGCGTACGGGCCGCCTGGCTCAGGATGCCGTGCTTGGACAGCGCGTATTCCAGAGAGAGATACGCGGGAGGCCGGAGTACCATGGCGACATCCTCCCGGGATGGCTGGTTGAACGGGTTTTCGTACCACTGCCGGGCTGCCCGCTGGATGACGTCGGCCCGTGTCAGCCGGGTGAGCTGGACCGAGAGCGACGCCTTGTCTATGCCGGTGAGCTGGACGAGATCCGCCAGGGAAAACAGTTTTTTTGTCCGGTGCCGACGGAAGAACGCCAGCCATTCGTCAACCTTCATCGGCGTTCTCCTCCACTGCGTCTCTGGCTGCGGCTGCGACGGCGGCGACATGAGCGGCAATACCGTCGAATCTGGAGCGGTACTGCTCGTGAAGACGAGGGGGCAAAAACCGGGCCAGCTCGTCCGCGAGCGCCTGTGCACCCTCGTTTTGCACGGTTTTGCTGGCCGCGGGGAGCCGCTCCGGGTCGCCGTTGTAATCGCTGATTTTTGTCTTCACCAGATTCCAGCGGATATCGATGTTTTTTTCCCTGGTCAGAAAGTAGATGTCCCAGAGGTCGCGGCCCTTAAGATACGAGCGAAGGGCGAGCGCCGCCAGCTTGTCCGCCAGGATCTCCTCGGGCTGCTCGACCTGCACCGCGGGGTTATACGGTGGATGGTCGAGGATGCGCGGGGTTGCCATGTAGGATGGAACGTGTGCCAGCTCGATGTGGACGCGGCGGCGCTGCTCCGGGTTGTCGCCCTGGGTGGTGAGCACGAGCCGCTGTAGCTCCCGCGTGTCTTTTTGGATTGTGATGCTGCATTCGTCGAGGAATGGATATGTATCGGTGACGAATGTCTGTATGGGCGACGCCTGTCCCGTCAGGTTGAACGTATGGCCTTCGCTGAGCACGAAGTCGAGGTCTTCCGAGAAGCGGGGGTTGCCGTAGAAGAGGCGAAGGGCTGTCCCGCCCTGGAACACGATGTCGGTGAACGCCTCCGCGCGGTTGAGCGCCGTCAGCACGGTTTTCTGTAGATGCTCCTGGAAGACGTGGTGGAGCGGCTGGTCGCTGCTCCGGCCAGCCGTAACGATGTCGTCCCACACAGCCATACCACCATAATCGCTCCACTAATTTAACATTTTTGTTAAATTTTTGAAACGAATTGTCTGCGGTAAGGGCATAGAGAGAATCGGCGTTACCACCATTGCATGCTCTCAGCGAACTTGCCGGGGTCTTCGTCTTCGCCGAGCTTCCGGAGGATGAACAGATGCTCGTGTTTGAGCAGCAAAAAGTTGTATTCCTTCGACCGTTTCAGCCAGAACGGGGTGGCCTTGCACCGCCACTGGTGTTTCATCACGTCTTCTTTGAGAACAAAGCCCTGTTCGAGGAAGACCTGGAGGGCGCGGAACGCGATGGGAACGTGGTGCTTGTTCCGCCGGGTGTCGCCCATGAGCACGGCGCAGTAGCAGCCGGGCTTGAGGACACGGTAGGCTTCGCTGGCGACCTGCCGGAGCTCGTCCATGAACTCGTCGATGCTGTGCACAGCGGAGAGGTCGCCCTCCACCCGGTCGTTGGAGTAGGAGATGATGTTGGCGTAGGGAGGATGGGTCGCCACCAGGTCGATGGACTCATCGTCGACCCGGTCGAGGTTGCGGGCGTCGCCGACGTATGTCTCCTGTGCTGTCTCGACGGAGTCGTAGTCGAGGGCCGTATACCGGAAGTTGAGCCGGTCGCGGGTGAGCATGACACAGTTTTTGTTGATGTCTACGCCGATGCCGTTTCTGCCGAGGAGCTTGCATTCTATGAGCGTGGTCCCGGAGCCGACCATCTGGTCGAGGACGAGGTCGCCTTCCTCGCTGTAGCGGAGCAGAATGTTTCGGACCATCTGCGGCGGCCAGTTGCCCCGGTAGTTGCCCTTGTGGGTGGCCCAGGTGCCACGCCGGGGGTACGACCAGACGTTGGTCGCCTCCAGTTCGAAGTCCTCCGGCTGATACTGTTTGACCGTTGTCTCCCCCGTCAACCGTATCTCGACGGGCTTGTTCCCCAGCCGGTCCTCGATGACAATCTGGTCATGCCCCTCAAGGAACTTTTTGTAGCAGGCGGATGAAACCTCCCGCATCTGGATGTAGGAAGGAGGCTTTTCCGTTTGTCGATGTGTTATATTTTCGACATCGGTGAGCTCCCGGATGCCCTGAATTACCTTTCGCCCAATTCGCGAAACAGCAAATTTTTTGCTTTTTCTCCTATCGGGTGTGAGACAGTTAGCATAGCCCTCGTCTACTAGTTCACCGAGATGTCTACTGACGTGCGAAATAGGAGAATCTAGGAGCCTCGAAAGCTCCGTCGGCGTTCTGGCTCCCGTATTGAGCTTTACGAGTATCTGGAACCGTAACTTGCTCGATAGAACGAAGCTAATTCGATTCCAGTCTCGCACCTCAGGATCAATAACCGGTCGTGTATAGGATTAGTTACAGGATTTTATAAGCAAGGTGGGTAGATGCAGATTAGCGGTCTTCATATAAAAGGCTGTGTGTTTTTGAGCGAGGCCGTCGCTCAAAAAATTCCATAAAAAAGAAGAGAATCCCATCCGCTTTGTAGAATCCGAAAGAATGGGATGGGATGAAATACAAATTGACACGCTCATAAAAACCTGTCGAAAAAAGCTGAACGAGGAGCTCGGCATCGAAGAACCCCAGTTCCCATTGTTTGAAAACCCGACGGAGCAACATCCGGTGGAGACCTCGGAGTTCCTGTCACATCTCCACCTAGGGTTCCTGGACGTGACCCTTCGGGAGCTGTTCCCCCGGCTGGAACGCATCAAGCCAGAGGTCTACGCCCGTGTCCGGCTGGTGCTGTTCATGAAGCTCCAGGGCATCCGGTACATAACCGAGGTCTACCGGATCCTGCAGACCAAGCCTATCGTGGCGGAGAACCTGGGATTCGACCCCGACCATCTGCCATCCTACGAGACGATACGGCACTTCATCAACGATCTGCTGGCGGACATGGTCGATGACATATTCTATCGGGTGGTACGGGAGATAGACCGGTATCTGGCGAAGCATGGGGAATCCCTTGTGAAGGCCCGGGAAGATGCCACCGTGATCACCGCTAAACGTGGCGATGCCACCGCGTCATACAGCGGCTATTACAAGACCTGGGGATGGAAAAAAGATCTGATGGTATCCGAGCAGGGCATCTTTCTCTCCTACCGGGACATGGAGATAACCGATGACGAAGGACAGGCACTCCCCTCTCATCTCCAGGCATTGCAGGACAATGACATCCGGCTGGACAGCCTCATCGTTGACGGCGGATATCCCAGCTACCGGAACATCGCCCTGGCCCATTGTCGGTACCGAACATCGCTGCTGTACAAGCCGCAGCAACACTGGACCTACAACGAGCAGGGCAGCCCCATGGCCATACGTGAACGATACAGCCGATACTGGCGAGACAAAAGGCATCGGCCAAACGTGGACACCGAGTACATGCTGCAGTTCCTGTACACGAAGCAGGAATATGAACGCGTCGGCGCCTATTTTCGCAACCATCAGGTCCACCGCTACCAGGCGAATGAGCAACTCCGAGATGAGATTGCTCAGGGGCGAAACCAGAGCGAGGGCTTCAACTCCTATCTGAAGCAACATGTGGGCTTTGAATGCATGCTCCCCCGGAAAGGAGCAGAGCATGCATTCTTGCATACCACGCTGTGCCTACTATCGGTGAACATGGTGGCGTTGACCCGGCTGCAGAACGGCGTAACGGAAAACCTGACCAGCGTCGCCTATCTGACATAACTGAGCGTGTCACTGAGAAAAAAAATAAAGCATCCACGCCCAATCATCCAGTGTAGGGTAGCACCATACCCGGGGTAGGCACCCAATTTTTACCCACAGCTGACGTGTGACGGCACTGTCTGACTGCCTGCAGCCACGAAATTGGTAGCCTTGCCGCCCTCCTGTTTGTGTCCTGCCGGCTGCATAGCGAAAAATACAGACCACAAACCGGCAAATCTGTAACCACCTTAATCGTTGTAAGATAGGAAGTGGAATAAAGTTTATTAATCGAGAGTGGGTAAACGCTATGATGGATGACGACGCGCCGTTAACGTCGGACGAGGAGCAACTGGTCGGGCAAGCCATCTCTGAATTTCAGGATGGGGAAACGGTCACCCTTGACGAATTCAAAGGAAAATAAAGTATCTGTCCATCCGATAAGCTCCCTCTTTTGTCTTCAGTCTGTTAGCAGGCTTTTTAGAAATGTCTAATTCTTT
>JAWOAW010000108.1:0-9571 GCA_046498345.1 Thermoplasmatota archaeon | reverse complement strand
AGGACGAGAAAAAGATAAAGATGTACGTCTCCCGCTGTATCTTCTGCGCCCAGTGCGTCGATGTCTGCCCGGTCAACTGTCTCCACAGCAGCCAGGAGTTCCTCCTCGCCAACGTCGACCGCCTCGACCCCGAGACGCTGATAGTCGAATAGAGAGAGGATATCCTCCGGCTGTCAGAACCGTCTGCCCGGAGCCGGGGCTCGCCGCTACCGCTGGGCGTACATTCTGGCATGCCGCCTTCGGCTGCTCTGGCCCGAATCGGTGCTGTGGAATGCGGCAGAAAGAGATGGGAAACGCTGCGGTTAAGACTCATTTGGAACGTTGCTTCGCCTTCCCCTCCTGGTAGCGCTGCTGTGCCTCCCGATATTGTTTTTTGAACGACTGTGATACGGCAGGCTGTGGATGGAGCCCAAAAAACCTAAGATTTATACATGACCTTTCTGTTGCCGGGGTGGAGCATGTAGTATGTTACGGAGAAATATGCTGGTAATAGGCGTGGTTGTGTTTGTATTGGCCTTTAGTGGAACAGTGGCAGCAATAGGTGATGATACCGGTGACGTATGGCATTTTCAGGAAACGAATGGTGGCTGGTCCTGGGATAAATATTCGGGTGAAAAGCCCAACATCGATATAACCGATGTTTCGTACTCGATTGATGGCACCCAGGCAACCGTGACCATGGAGGTCCGGGGGGAGATTGAAACCTCTGCGGATATAACCTACATGGTGCATCTGGAAAGCGATGATGGAGAGTACATTGCATATTACAACGACGGCGAAGCAATGATATATGGTGAGGGAGAGTTCTCCGGTTTTTATGAGCCGATTGACGACCCCGTGTCAGGCGATACTTTTACCGCTACGTTTGAGGTGGAGAATCCTGATGCCTCCTATGAATTATGGGGCGCTGCAGCTGAGTCTCCGGCAGAGGGCTCTGAAGAATGGGGTGATTATGCACCATCGGAGTATGCTCCATGGGATTCTGGCGATGACGATACGGATGATGGAGATACAGATGATGGCGCCGCGGATGGAGGAGACGATGGCACAGGTAATGGCGGAGACGGGACACCTGGATTCGAAGTACCCTTTGTGCTGTTAGCGATGCTCGTGGCCGGTATACTCCTGGTAAAGAGAAAAGAGCTGTGATGTTACCGCGGGTTGTACCCGTGAGCAAGAAAACCCCTATCCCGGCAAAACGATAGGGTGACCCGTGGATCTCTGCGTATACTAATGGCTGCTCGTTGAATCCATGTACGGCCCGGGGTTTGCCGGCCTCGGGGCGCTGCGCTCGCCGCAGCCTTCGATACCGGTTCCAGCTGAGTGCCTTCGCCACGCTGGTGGAGCATTTCCAGGCCGATTGCTGTGGCAAAGACTTAAATTACCCTTTGCCATAATATTAACACTAGTTAACTTTGCATGGAGGTATATGAAAATGGAACAGGAAAAAATGGGTATGGACGTGATAGATGTCGGGGAGAGGGCGCCCGATTTTGAGCTGGAGGACCACAGGGACGACGTGTTTTCGCTGTCCGAACAGACGGGCAGATACGTGCTGCTGTCGTTTCATCCCCTGGCGTGGACGAAGGTCTGCGCCCGGCAGATGCAATCCCTGGAGGCACACGTCGAAGACTTCGAGGAGCTTGACGCCATCGCTGTCGGCATCAGCGTTGACGCGGTGCCCTCCAAAACGGCATGGGCTGAATCGCTCGACATCATGGAGACACGATTGCTCTCCGACTTCTGGCCGCACGGCGAGGTAGCCCAACGATATGGCCTGTTCCTCGCTGACAGGGGCATCTCCGGCCGGGCCAACGTCATCGTCGACCCAGAGCAGCATGTCGCATGGACAAAGGTATACGACATCCCCGAGCTGCCAGACATCGACGAGGTCATCCAGGCGCTGCGGGGCCTCAGATGAGCGACGTTTTCACCTTCCTGGTGGGCGGCAAGGCCGGTCAGGGTGTCCGGAGTGCCGGCTCCACCGCTGCTTCGATGTTCAACGGCATGGGCCGCCCCGTGTTCCAGATGGATGACTATCCCAGTCTCATCCGCGGCGGCCACAACTTTTCCGTGGTGTCGACATCGCCGGATGACATTTCGAGTCATTACATGGAGGCGCAGCTCGTCGTGGCGCTCGACCAGCGCAGCTATGACATCCATGCATCGCACGTTGCAGATGACGGCGTCATGGTTCACGACGCCGAGGTGAACGGCGACGGTGTCCCGCTTCCCGTTATGGAGGAGGCAAAGCAATACGAGCGCCCGGACCTCATTTCGGGCGTGGCGTCCATCGCGTCTCTCTGCGCCGCCATCGGCATGAACAGGAATGAACTGGAGGAGGTTATCCGCCGCAGCTATCCGTCGCATGTTGAGGACAACCTGGCCTATGCGACGGCTCTCTACGAGGCCGCCGATGGCAAGATAGGCGGCCGTTTCACCCTCGGGAAGGGCGAGCATCATGGTGCGGCGCTGTTGACGGGCAACCAGGCCATCGCGCTGGGAGCCGCCGCGGCTGGCTTGAACAATTATTTTGCGTATCCGATGACACCGTCGACGTCGATTCTGCATTTTTTGGCGGCGCACGACCGCGACCTGGGCATTGCGGTGATGCAGCCGGAGAACGAGATCGCCGCTGCGAACATGGCCATCGGGGCGGCCTTTGCCGGCTCCAGGGTCATGGTTGCTACATCCGGCGGGGGCTTCGCGTTGATGGAGGAGGCGTTTTCGATGGCGGGGATGGCCGAGGCGCCGGTGTTGTTTGTGCTGTCGTCGCGTCCCGGACCGTCGACGGGCGTGCCCACGTATACCGGGCAGGGCGACCTCGGGATGGCGTTGCATCAGGGGCACGGGGAGTTTCCGCGTATCGTGGCGTCGCCCGGGGGCATCCGGGAGGCGTTTACCCTGGCGGGGGAGATGCTCAGCCTGGTCTGGCGCTTTCAGACCCCGGGTATCTTGCTGACGGAGAAGCACTGCTCGGAGAGCGCCATGAACGTGTCTCTTGACTCTGCATCGCTGCCGTGGGCTTCGCCGGAGCTGCATGACGGCGACGATTTTGGGCGATACCGTCTAACGGAGAGCGGCGTCTCCCCGCTCATGGCTCCGCCGTCCGGCCAGACGGTTAAGTGGAACAGCTACGAGTGCGACGAAAACGGCGTTACGACGGAGGATGCCGATACGATTGCGGCGATGCACGACAAGCGGCGGCGGAAGCATCGCTCGATGCTGGAGCATCTGCGGGACATGCACACGGTCAACGTGTACGGCGACACCGGCCCGGCTATCTTTACCTATGGCTCGACGACGCTCAGCGTGCTGGAGGCGCTCCGCGCCGGTGGCATCGACGCTCGGGTGGTGCAGCCCGTGTATCTGCGGCCGTTTCCCGCCTGGGGGCTGGAGGGCTACGATGCGGGTGTGGTGGTGGAGATGAGCGCCGAGGGGTCGTTTGAGCAGCTACTCCGGGAAAAGACAGATATCGCTGTGACGGAATCTGTCAGGAAATATGACGGTCGTCCGTTTGAGCCGACCGAGCTTGCCGCCAAACTGGAGGAGGTGCTCGTATGAGGGAGCTTGGCACCTATGCGGAGAACACGTGGTGCCCCGGCTGCGGCAACTTCGGCATCCTGCGGGCGGTGAAGAAGGCAGCCGGGCTGCTCGACGAGTCAGGCTTCGACCTGGAAACCCTGGTGATGTCGGCGGGTATCGGCTGCCACGGCAAAATATTTGACTACCTGGACCTGTCCGGCGTGTATTCGCTGCACGGCCGGGCCGTCGCCACCGTCACCGGTATGAAGATGGCGAACTCGCGGCTGCATCCCCTGGTGTTTGTGGGCGACGGCGACGCCTACGGCGAGGGCCTGGCGCATCTGCTGTTTGCGGCGAAGCGCAACATGGATGTCACGGTGCTGGTGCACGACAATGGCGTCTATGGATTGACGACGGGGCAGTTCACCCCGACGACGGAGCAGGGCATGAAGACGCGTTCGTCTCCCCGGGGCAACGTGGAGGAGCCCTTCAATCCGCTGCTGCTGATGCTGGACGCCGGCGCCACCTTTGTCGCCCGGGGCTACCCGGGCAGGCTCGACCATCTGGCCGATCTCGTTGCCCGGGCGGTACAACACGAGGGCTTTTCCTTTGTCGACGTGCTGCAGCCATGTGTCACGTTCCATGACACCTACGAGGAGTACAACGAACGGGTCGAGGTGCTCGATGCAACGCCGGACCTGGAGGGAGCCCGGGAGATTGTCATGCAGGAGAAATCGCTGCCCATCGGCGTCATCTATCATGAGAGCGCGGTGCCGTACCATGAGCGCTTGCTCGAGGATTTTAATCCGGTTGGAGATGCGCCGTCGCGGGAGGAACGCCTGGCTGCTGTGGAGGATATCTTGAAATGACCCGTGAATTAACAATTGACAACTTTTTTATAATGTCTCACCATTCAGAGGTGTGAAACAATGACCACTAAACCAGACATGTTCTGTTTCCAGTGTGAGGAAACCGCACGAGGAGAAGGATGCACCGTCAAGGGCGTCTGCGGCAAACCGGCCGAGGTGGCAAACCTCCAGGATCTGCTCATATACCTCCTGAAAGGCATCTCGCTGTGCACCACCGACGTAGCCGAGACAAACAACAAGATAGACGATTTCGTCACCGCGTCGCTCTTCTCCACCATCACCAACGCAAACTTCGACCGCGACTACTTCATGGAAAAGATACAGGAGGCACTCGAAATCCGGAACGAGCTGAAGAAAAAATACGATATCCAGAGTACCCACGACGCCGTCGCCTGGACGCCCGACAGCGACGACGACATCCGGGAAAAAGCGCATGCCATCGGCGTCCTGGACACCGAGGACGAGGACGTCAGGTCGCTCCGCGAGCTCATAACCTACGGCGTCAAGGGCATCGCCGCCTACTACCACCATGCATCCGTGCTCGGGCACGACGAGGACCCGGACATCCCCGCCTTCATGCAGCAGGCCCTGGCGGCTACCCTCCAGGAAAAATCGGTCGACGAGCTCGTCGACCTGACGCTGCAGACCGGCGACATGGCCGTCCGGACCATGGCCCTGCTCGACAGCGCAAACACCGGGGCGTATGGAAACCCGGAGCCAACAGCCGTAACCCTCGGCGTACGGGACAACCCCGCTATCCTGGTCAGCGGTCACGACCTCCGGGACATGGAGGACCTGCTGGAGCAAACCGCTGGCACCGGTATCGACGTCTACACCCACGGAGAAATGCTTCCCGCCAATGCATATCCCGCATTCAAACGATACGACCATTTCGTGGGAAACTACGGCAACTCCTGGTGGAAACAAAAACAGGAGTTCGAGGCGTTCAACGGCCCGATACTCATGACCACCAACTGCCTGGTGCCACCTGAGAACTCCTACAGGGACAGGGTGTACACCACCGGCGTCGTCGGCTACCCGGACATGGATCACATCCCGGACAGAGACAACGGAAAAAAAGATTTCTCCGGGATCATCGAGCATGCGCAGCGCTGCCAGCCCCCCGAGCAACTGGAAGATGGAACCATCACCATCGGCTTCGCCCACGGCGCCGTCACCGATATGGCCGACCAAATCGTCGAAGCGGTCAAGGAGGGAAAGATTGGTTCCTTCGTGGTCATGGCCGGCTGCGACGGACGGCATGCCGACCGGGACTACTATACCAGGTTTGCCGAGGCATTGCCCGACGACGCCGTGGTATTGACCGCCGGCTGCGCGAAATACCGGTACAACAAGCTCGACCTGGGCGACATCGACGGCATACCCCGGGTGCTGGATGCCGGCCAGTGCAATGATTCCTACTCGCTGGTGGTCATCGCGCAGAAACTGGCCGAGGCATTCGACCTCGACGACGTCAATGAGCTGCCCATCGCGTTCAACATCGCCTGGTACGAGCAGAAAGCCGTCGCCGTGTTGCTGGCATTGCTGTCTCTGGGCATCAAAAACATCATGCTGGGCCCCCGGCTGCCCGCCTTCGTCTCGCCCGACGTGCTGGACGTGCTGGTGGAAAAATTCAACCTGCAGCCGAACAGCACCGTCGAGGAGGACATGGAAACGCTGCTGCCCGCCCGGGACAACACATGAAACACCCGGTCGTCGACGCCGAGACCTGCATCGGATGCGGCGTCTGCGCCCACCTCTGCCCCGGCGTGTTCGAGATGGTCGACGAGGTCTCACGGGTAAAAGATCCCGGGGCATGCTCGTCCTGCGACTGCCAGGAGGCCATCGACACCTGCCCCGTGGACGCCATATCGTGGAGCTGACCATGCAGCAGCAGGGCCACGGCCACCATCGCCACATGCTGCAGGACTTCCGCCGGCGCTTCCTCGTCTCCCTGGCGGCGACGCTCCCCATCCTGGCGCTCTCGCCGACCATCCAGGGCTGGCTCGGTTTCACGTTCACGTTCCAGGGCAGCGTCTACGCCCTGTTTGCCGTCTCGACATTTATTTTTATCTACGGCGGCTGGCCCTTCCTGAGCGGGCTGTCCAGAGAGCTATCGGAGCGCCGGCCGGGCATGATGACCCTCATCGCGGTCGCCATATCGGTCGCCTATTTCTATAGCGCCGCGGTGGTATTCGGGCTGCCCGGGAAATACTTTTTCTGGGAGCTCGCCACGCTCATCGACGTCATGCTGCTCGGCCACTGGGTGGAGATGCGCTCCGTGAAGGGTGCCTCCAGGGCCCTGGAAAAGCTGGCGCAGCTGATGCCCGACACGGCACACCGCGTCACCGAGGATGGAACGGAGGAGGTGCCGGTCGACGAGCTCCGGGCGGGCGACCATCTGATGGTCAAGCCGGGCGAAAAAATCCCGGCCGACGGCATCGTGGTCGAGGGCGACAGCTACGTCGACGAGTCCATGCTCACCGGGGAGTCCACGCCCGTCCACAAGCAGGAAGGCGGCGAGGTCATCGGCGGCGCCGTCAACGGGGACGGCTCACTGGAAATCGAGGTGCGGCACACTGGCGACGACACCTACCTGTCACAGGTTGTAACCCTGGTGGAGGAGGCGCAGGCGTCGCAGTCGCAGACGCAGCGGCTGGCCGACCGGGCCGCGTTCTGGCTCACCATCATCGCGCTCACCGCGGGCTTCGTCACCCTGACGGCGTGGCTTTTTGCGGGTAAATCGTTCGTGTTTTCCATCGAGCGGATGGCCACCGTCATGGTCATCACCTGCCCGCATGCCCTCGGCCTGGCCATTCCCCTCGTCGTGGCGGTTTCGACGACGCTGTCCGCCCGGAACGGCCTGCTCATCCGGAACCGGACGGCGTTCGAGAACGCGCGGAAGATAACGGTGGTGGTGTTCGACAAGACCGGGACGCTGACCGAGGGCAGCTTCGGCGTCACCGGGGTGCAGCCGCTGGCCGACGCGTTCGATGAAGCAGGGCTGCTCGGCCTGGCCGCCTCGCTGGAACAGCGGAGCGAGCATCCCATCGCCGGCGCCGTCGTCGACGCGGCGGAGCAGCGCAACGTGGAACTTTTCGAGGCCACAAACGTGCAGGCCATCCGGGGGCAGGGCGTCGAGGGCATGGTCGACGGCCGCGCCGTTAAAATCGTCAGCCCCGGCTACATTGAAGAGCAGGGTATAGAGCGGCGGGGGGATGTGGAGCGCGGCGCAGCCACCGTGGTCTACGTCCTTGTCGACGGGAGCCCGGCAGGCATCATTGAGCTGTCCGACACGCTGCGCCCGCAGTCCGCGGAGGCGATACGTCGGCTCAGGCAGACGGGCATCGAATGCTGGATGCTCACCGGGGACACCGAGAGCGTGGCCGCCGCCGTGGCCGAGGAGTTGAACCTCGACGGCTACTTCGCCGGGGTGCTCCCCCACGAAAAACAGGACAGGATAAAAGAGCTGCAGGATCGCGGGGAGGTGGTGGCCATGACCGGCGACGGCATCAACGACGCCCCGGCGCTGGCCCAGGCAGACGTGGGCATCGCCATCGGCTCCGGGACCGACGTGGCGGCTGAGACGGCGGACATCGTCCTGGTGGACAGCGACCCCATGGATGTCGCCTCGCTCATCCTGTTCGGGGAGGCCACCTACGGCAAGATGGTCCAAAATCTTTTATGGGCTACCGGGTATAACGTGGTAGCCATACCCCTGGCAGCCGGCGTGCTGTACACCCGGGGTATCGTCATCTCGCCTGCGGCCGGCGCCATCCTGATGTCGCTGAGCACCATCATCGTGGCTATAAACGCCCGGCTGCTGCGCATGCCGGAGGAGGACACAGATGGCCATCCTTGAAATAGACAACGTCACCCTCGCCATAGAGGACAAAAAAATTCTCGACGGCCTCTCCCTCGACCTGTGGGAGGGACACGTTCACGCCGTCGTCGGACCCAACGGCGCCGGCAAGTCCACGCTGGCGTTCACCATCATGGGACTCGAGGGCTACCGGGACATCGAGGGCGACATCCGCTACGACGGCGAGTCCATCACCTCGCTGGCGGTGGACGAGCGCGCCCGCCGGGGTATAACCCTGGCCTGGCAGGAGCCCGCCCGCTACGAGGGGCTGAGCGTTGCATCGTTCATCCGGGCTGGCGCATCCGACGCGGACAGCGACACCATCTCCGAGGTGCTCGAACAGGTCGGCCTGGCCCCCGACGATTACATGGACCGGGCGGTCGACGAAACCCTGAGCGGCGGGGAGCGCAAAAAGCTCGAGCTGGCCTCCATCCTGGCCATGCGCCCCCGCCTGGTCATGCTGGACGAGCCCGACAGCGGCATCGACGTGGCGTCCCTCGAAAAAATCTTTGAGGGCATCGACCTGCTCCGGGGCTACGGCGCCACCGTGGTTCTCATCACCCACAGCATGACGGTGATGCAGCAGGCCGAGCACGGCTTTCTGCTCTGCGGCGGCCAGCTCGTCGACAAGGGCCGCATGGAAACGCTTCTGCCCTACTTCGAGCAGGAATGCATCCCCTGCGGCCACAAGAACGTTCCCGATGGAGGAAGCGACGATGGAGATGAATGACCTTTTGCAGATGGCCCGGGTGGACACGGCACTGCAGGACGAGGACACCGCCCATCTCGCCATCAACCTCAACGAGGTGGCCAGCAAACGCCTGGTGCAGGGCCTCACGGTGGAAACCGAGGAACTCGACGACGGCGTCGCCGTGGACATCGTGGTCGCCGAGGGCGTGCAGATAGACCGCCAGGTGCACCTGTGCTTCGGCGTCACCCGGGAGCAGGCCGTCCAGCACATCGACATGGACATCAGGCTGGAGCCCAACGCGGCCATGTCCGTGCTCTCCCACTGCATCTTTCCGAAAGCGGTCGACGTCCAACACATCATGGATGCCCGCATCCACATCGGCGAACACGCCTCCTACCGCTACGACGAAAAACACATCCACAGCGAGGAGGGGGGCATCGCCGTCTATCCATCGGCCGAGGTGGAGCTGGCGCCGCACGCCCGCTTCGCCACCGTCTTCGAGCTCGTCCAGGGACGGGTCGGCGTGCTGGACATCGACTACGGCATCACCGGCCGGGAGCACAGCACCCTGGAGATGATGAGCAAGGTCAGCGGCCGTGGAGACGACCACATCAAGATAAACGA
>JAWOAW010000098.1:0-11013 GCA_046498345.1 Thermoplasmatota archaeon | reverse complement strand
GTATTTCGAGGAGCGGCCCAACGGTAGCACTGCAACCCTCAGCTATACTGTGACGGTGGATAGCGATGTGGCGGCGAGTGAGCCGCTGGTCAACAGGGGGAATGTGACGTGGACGAGTATCAATGGCAGTGATCCGAACGAGCGGTATGGCGGCTGGAACAGCCTTGATGACTATAATGCGACGGATGCCGAATCAGTTGATGTCCTCAGTATGGAAACGTCAAAAAAAGTTTGGAATGGCTCGGCATGGGCTGAATATTATCATGCCGATGTTGGGGATACTGTCACTTTTAACATCACTGTGACCAACGCTGGTTCTGCCCAGTTGGCTAACATATCGGTGAATGACTCTCTTCCGCCCGGCCTGATGAATGCGACATGGGGAAGCAGTAACATTTGGTTTACCGCCGGGCCGCTGTCTCTGGAAGACGAGTTTTACATAGAATTTAATGCCACGGTCACCGATGCGGGTGTTCATCCCAATGTCGTAAATATTACTGCCACAGACACGGAGAACACCACGACAGTTGTTTCTGAAGATACTGCCACGGTGGAGGGGGAGAGCGTTGGTCTCAGCATCGAAAAAACGGTGTGGGATGGCACCGCCTGGGTGGAGCATCATAATGAGGATGTGGGAGATGACGTGTTGTTTAATGTGACGGTGACGAATACGGGGACGAATCCGTTGGTTGATATCAATATCACGGATGTGTTGCCGGCAGGATTGGAGAATGCGAGCTGGGGTGGTGCATCGCATTCATGGCTTATTGGTGGTCCGGTGGCTGTTGGAGGGAGCGTTTCCGTAACGTTTTATGCGACGGTGACGTCTGTTGGCGACTTGGTGAATGTGGCCAATGTGACGGCGGCGTGTGAGAATACCTCTGCTCCGGTGTATGCTGAGGATACGGCTGTGGTTGAGGGGGAGAGCGTTGGTCTCAGCATCGAAAAAACGGTGTGGGATGGCACCGCCTGGGCAGAAGAGCATCATGTTCCCATCGGCACAGAAGTCAGATTTAATCTGACCATTGTAAATACGGGCACGAACCCATTGGTTGATATCAACCTGACCGACATGTTGCCTGCAGGCCTCGTGTATGCTGGCAATGCCACCGTGAACAGTGCACCTCAGGAGCCCACTACGTGGGGAGATAATGTTTCGTGGGAATTTGCCGGACCGCTGGGCATTGGAAACAGCTTATATGTCGAGTTTAATGCGACTGTCAGCGTTTTCGGCTCATATATAAATAGGGCCTCTGTAGCCGGTTATTGCGAAAATACCTCTAATTTGATGGCAGACAGTGACGAAGCTGCCATTACTTCAGGAGAAGTGAGTATAACGAACCCGAAAATCGCGACAGATGTCGATGGACCGCCGCTGGAGCAAGGGGATACGATTCGGTATACAATATGGATTAATAATACGGGCACCATTGATTCGTTTGACCGAGCGGGAAACGAGTTTGAAGATCCCATCCCCGTCAATATGACATATCTCAACGGCACCGTTACAGTCAACGGTATGCCAGAGGATGATACCATCTCTGATGGTATAGGCTACGATGCTGCCAACGCCATGGTTATCTGGAATGGAATTATCCCCGCTGGAGATTCCATGCAGATTAGTTTCGATGTTACCATCGATGCCAACGTTTCATCTGGGACCGTTATCTCCAATCAGGGAGTCGTCCATTACGATAAGTATGGCAACGGAACGATCTTCCACAAGCCAACTGATAACCCGGCCACGGACCCACAGGATGACCCCACAACTGTCACGCTGGATTACCGGCCGCCGAGGTCATGGCTGTGGGTGACACTTGACCCGGACGGCTACTTTGTGTCGGCTTCGACGTTCCATATCAGGGCAGATGACGATGTGGGCCCGTGGAAGATATTTTACCGCATCGATGATGGCCCGCTGCGTGAGGGAGACTGGAATCGTGAGGTGCAGTTCCAGATAAATGCGTTGCATGGATACGCACCGGGACCGCATACCGTTGAATACTGGGCGGTGGACGGCGCAACCAATGAGGAGCTGCCGCATCACATGGAGACCTATGTGTTGGATACGAATGGTCCGGATGCGAGTATATCCTTTGATGGCATTGCTGAGGTAACTGCTGGTCGGGTATGGCAGATTGGTGCTGATACTTCTGTTGTTTTGTCGGCGGTTGATGACCATCTGGGTGTAGAGGGTATTTATTACCGGGTCGACAATGGCAACTGGACCTCGTATGGCGAGCCATTCACCGTCGACGAGCCGGGGCGGCATACGCTTTATTATTATGCGAAGGACGTTATGGGTAATTTTGGTGGCATGCGGAGTACGGTTGTGGATGTTGGTGGCGGTATGCCGTCGAGCATCTGCACTGTTATGCCGGGTGTTCCGAATGGTGATAATGGCTGGTATACGTCTGGTGTTTCGGTTGAGCTGTCGGCGTTTGATGAGGTGAGCGGTGTCAGCCATGTCATGTATCGTGTTGATGGTGGAGCCTGGCAGGTCTATGATGGTGTCTTTGTTGTGGATAGCGATGGGCCGCATAGCATCGAGTACTATGCGGTTGATAACGTGGGCAACGAGGAACCGGTCAACGTGGAGCAGGTGAAGATTGACCTGTATGGCCCCAAGATATCGATATCGCGGCCGCAGGGTCGCCTCTATCTGTTTGACCATGCCATCCTGCCGCTGCCCGGCAACCGGACGGTGGTCATCGGGCCGGTGACGGTGGCTGCCAGCGTCGTGGATACCGCGACGTCGGGGGTTGCCGCTACCGAGCTGTATGTGGATGACGAGCTCCGGGCCAGCTCCGGGAGAAATGTCACATATGTGCTTGATGAGACGATGCTCGGTTGGCATACCATACGCGTTGTGGCATATGACAATGCCGGGAACAGTGCCGTGAGAGAAGTCGTCATGGCCGTCTTCAATATCGCCATCCGGCAACCCTAAATATTCCCACTATCTTTTTATTTCGTTTTTCATTCAGCCTGTATGAACTGGAAGGAAGAGGCAGAGTTCGTCCGCAGCATGGCGCGGAAGAACAATGAGATGTTTGGCGACGTGCTCCCGATGATCGCTTCGGAGAATATTCTGTCGCCGATGTGCGAGGAGATGCTGGTCACCGATTTCCATGGCCGCTATGCGGAGGGTACCCCGGGCAACCGGTACTATCAGGGCTGCCAGTGGTTCGACAAGGTCGAGCTGAAGGGCATCGAGCTGGCCCGGCGGCTGTTTGACTGCGCCTATGCGGACATCCGGCCGACGGCTGGCACGGTGGCCAACATGGCCGTATTCAAAGCATTGATTGAGCCCGGCGAGCCGGTCACCGTGCTGGACACGGCATCCGGTGCCCATATTTCATATGGAAAATGGGGCGCCGCCGGCCTCCGCGACCTGGAGCTGCATACGTATCCGTTTGACGGCGACCGGATGAACATCGACGTGGACGGGGCGGCGAAGCTCATCCGGGAGGTCGAGCCGAAGCTTGCGCTATTCGGGCAGTCGGTGTTTCTGTTTCCGACGCCGCTGCAGGAGCTTGCGGATGTGGCGCACGAGGTGGGAGCCATGGTGGTCTACGACGCGGCGCATGTCCTGGGTCTCATCGGCGGCAAACGGTTTCAGCAGCCGTTGAAGGAGGGCGCCGACGTGATGACCGGTTCGACGCACAAGACCTTGCCCGGCCCCCAGGGCGGCATGGTGCTGACGGATACGGCGCGGGACGAGGCGGAATGGATGAAGCATCTCGACTGGGGCGTGTTTCCCGGGGTGACGTCCTCGTATCATCTGCATCATGTGGCGGCGAAGGCCATCGCGTTTGCCGAGCACCTGGAATACGGGGAGGCCTATGCCGATCAGATCATACGGAACGCGAAGGCGCTGGCCGCGGCCCTGGATGAGCAGGGCTTCGGGGTGCTGGGCGCCGATCATGGTTATACGGATTCCCATCAAATCGTGTTCAGGGTGGGGGAGAAACAGGGGAATCCTGCGGCGGAGCGTCTGGAGCAGGCCGGTATCGTGGCCAATGGCAACATGGTCCCGGAGGATGAGAGCCCGCTGCATCCGTCGGGTATCCGCCTGGGTGTGCAGGAGCTCACCCGGCTGGGGATGGAGGAGGGTGAGATGGAGGACATCGCGGTGTTTTTCCGACGTGTGCTCCGCGATGGGGAGGAGCCGGATGCGGTGAAGCAGGATGTCATCTCGTTCAAGCAGGAGTATCGGGCCATCCATTACTGTTTCCACGGAGGCCGCGATCCCTATGCCTTCCATGAACTGATTCCATGAAGACGGCTGTCACAGGAACCCCGGGAACGGGCAAAACGTCGGTGGCATCTCGCCTTGCGGCAGACGGGTACACGGTGCTCCATTTTTCCGATCTTGCATCGCCGTATGTGTGCGGCCGTGACGAGATGCGGGACTGCGACGTCGTCGATGTTGACGCCGTGGACGAGGTGTTTCGGGAGCGGCAGGACGACCTGCTCGTTGAGGGCCATCTGTCTCATCTGCTGAGCGTGGACCAGGCGGTCGTGCTCCGCTGTCATCCCGACGTGCTCGCTCTTCGCCTCGGGAAAAAGGGGTGGAGCCAGCGGAAGATACGGGAGAATGTTGAGGCGGAGGCGCTGGACGTCATCCTGGCGGATGCCGTCGAACGGCATGGCGGAGAGCATGTGGCGCAGATAGATGCCACGGACCGTGATGTCGATGCGGTCGCTGGCATGGTTGCCGGGCTGCATGAGGACGGCCTGTCACCGGATGCAGGTGATAGCGTGAGCTGGAGCGCGTGGCTGGTGGACCATGCTGGATAGGTATCGTCATCGGGCCGACTGGCTGTTTGAGGCCATGGCCCGCCGCATCGAGGTGCCCCCCAACGTGCTGAGCCTGCTGTCGCTGCTCTTCGCCTTCGCCGCCGGTGTGACGTTTTTTCTCTCGCTTGGGCAGGCGTGGCTGCTCGTTGCTGCCGCGTTGTTTGTTGCCGCCAACGGGCTGCTTGACGCCCTGGACGGCAAGGTGGCCCGCCTTCGCCGGCTTGTATCGCCGCGCGGCGACTTTGTCGACCACGCCGTCGATCGGTTTGCCGATGTGCTCATGGTGGGCGGCCTGGCTGTCTCCGGCTGGTGTTCGCCGCTGGCGGGTGTGGGGGCCATGGCGGGGATGCTGCTGACCAGCTACATGGGAACCCAGGCCCAGGCGGTGGGATACGGCCGGGAGTACAGCGGCATTCTGGGGCGGGCGGACCGCGTTGCCATCCTGATGGTGGCTCCGCTGGTGCAGGCCGTGCTCTTCTGGCAGGCCATCGACATCTTTGGTGAGCCGCTGCTGCACTGGGTGATGGTGTACTTCGCCGTTGCCGGCGTTGCGACGGCGGTGCAGCGTGTCATCCTGGTGCTGCGGTGGTTCCAGTAGTTCGATGCATGTGGGAAAACCTTTAAGTCCCCACCGGCGTTTAGCTTTTTTCCATGAAAGACGTTGCATGCCAGACCAGCCCGGTGACTTTTTTCGCTGGTATATCATTCTGGAGAGGTGTATAGCATGGCCGAGGATCTTCTCAGCCTTGAAGGCATCGGTAGAAAAAAGGCGCAGGCGCTGCGCGATGCAGGCTTCGACAGCGTGGACGACGTGCGCCGTGCCTCGGTGGAGGAGCTCAGCGACGCCGAGGGCGTCGGGGCGAAGCTGGCGGAAAACATCAAGCGGCAGGCGGAAGCGCTGAAGACGTCCTTGGCGCCGGAGACACATGAGACGGAGACGTTTGTCTTTGCCGGTGACGCATCGGATGATGTGGAGGCAGCCGGGGCTGCCGCCAGCGGGATGCCGCGGGCACGGGACATGCCATCCGAGCCGGAGCCAATGCCCTCGTCATCGGAACGCGGCTTTCATGTTACCCCGCTGGTGGCGGTGTTCATGGCTGCCGTGTTCGTGGGCGGCGCGCTGCTTGGCGGATTCGTGGGCTACTGGACGCTTTCCGGGGACGTCGACGACCTCCGGCAGAAAAACGATGCCCTGCAGGAGCAGCTTTCCAGCCTCGGCGGTCCCTCGCACAATATAACATATTTTTTCGGTAACACGTCGCTGTCGTCGCTGTACCGCGAGGTCCGGAACTCTATCGTGGTCATCCAGGCCTACATCGAGCAGCAGTCGATGTTCGGCACGCAGTATGCGGAGTCGCAGGGCTCCGGGTTTGTGTACAACTACTCGGGACAGCACGTGGTGGTCACCAACTACCATGTCGTGCGGGACGCGGTCAACATCACGGTTCGATTCTGCAACGGCACCACCTACACCGCCGGGCTGCTGGGCGCCGACCCCTACGCCGACCTGGCCATCCTGGAGCCCCATGCCGGCAGCGCCGCGCTGCAGCCGCTTCCCGTGGCTGACTCCGCAGCGCTGGAGGTGGGCGACCCGGTGGTGGCCATCGGCAACCCGTTTGGCCTGACCGGGTCAATGACCACGGGGATCGTCAGCCATCTCGGCCGGACCATCCGGGAGTCGGCTGCCGGCAACTTTCCCATCGCGAACATCATCCAGATAAGCACGCCCATAAACCCGGGTAACTCGGGCGGCCCCCTGCTCAACTACCGGGGCGAGGTGGTGGGCATCACCACGGCCATCATCCAGGACTCGCAGGGCGTCGGCTTCGCGATTCCCTCTGACACCGTCCTGCGGGAGGTCCCCGCATTGGTCACCGAGGGCGGCTACGACCGGCATTCCTGGCTCGGGGTCACCGGCATCGACATGACCTACCAGCTGGCCATGGCCATGAACGTCTCCGTTACCTATGGATGGCTTATCGCCACCGTGGTCGATGGCAGCCCCGCCGACAAAGCAGGCATACAGGGCGGCGACCGGCAGGCCGAGGTCGGCGGACAGCAGGTTGTCCTGGGCGGCGACATCATCATTGCCGTCGATGGGCACCGGGTGGTCGACGGCGACGACCTGATGAGCTATCTGGAGGCACAAACGTCGCCGGGCGACTCCATCGAGCTGACGGTGATGCGAGACGGCGAACATCGTTATTTTACCGTGACGCTCGAGAAACGTCCGCCGCCGTCATAGCCCCGGGATATCATTCACCTGTCTCTGTTTTTTTCCTCTTTTTTCTCCAGGTGATAAACCCGCGGGTTTGCAGCATGTGGAAAAAATAGAACGTACGCTTTTCCAGTTCCTCCTCCACCTCGAACCGGTCGCACATCTCCTCGTCCAGCGCCGCCAGGATGTCCTCGACGGTCGTACGGCCGTCACAGCGCCGCCATATAAACGAGCCCAGCTCGTCGAGGCGGACCATGGCATAGTTGGGCTTGTGGAGCACCCGGCACAGCCATTTGCCCAGCCGCCCCTCAAACTTTTGCATCCTGACCTGCACATGGCCGTCCTCGTTTTCCTCCCACCGGGCGGTGCGAACCGGGATCAGGTTGCCGGGGATGTCAAGCTCAAAGCGCTTCCGCTTTTTACGTTTCACTGTGCGCTTCCTCGGCCCGGGCCTTGTTGAACGTCCGGATGACGATGTAGCCGATGAGGAAGGCAATGTAGCCCCAGACCACCATGCCCGGCCACGACGGTGCCTTTTCCAGCAGCGAGAGGTCGACGTTGCCGATGATGAGGAACGCTGAGATGACGCCCATGAGCGCCTCGCCGGCGATCAATCCGGCGGTGAACAGCAGCCCTGTCCGGTGTGCCTCCTCCCTTGGAGACACGCCCGACTGCTTAACGGCCATCTCCCAGTCGCTTGGCCCCTCTTCGCTCTCGTCTTCGCCCTCGGTTCTACCGGAGATGTACCGGTCGACGAGCGACCTGATGACGCCGCCGCTGAAAATGGGGATGCTCAGGGTGAGCGGAAGATAGGTGCCAATGGCCACGGGCAGCACGGGAATGTCCATCAGGATGAGCACCATGGCCAGGAACGCGCCGGCGATGACGTAGGGCCAGACCATCTCCCCGCCGATGACACCCTCCACGATGCCACCCATCAGGAACGCCTGTGGAGCCGGCAGATTCTTGGTGCCGATGCCATATGCGCTGTCCAGCGCCTTGACCACGATGCCCAGCACGGGGGCTGCGGCGATGACGCCGAACAGCTCGGCCAGCTGCTGCTTGTACGGTGTGGAGCCGATCATCTGGCCTGCAGCGAGTGATTGCAGCACGTCACCGGATATGGCGCCGGCGCAGGCTACCACTGCTGCCATCAAGATGACCACGGTCATGCCCTCGATGCCGGTGGCCCCGAACGCCAGCATCAGTATGCTGACGAAGAGCAGCACCGCGACGGTGACGCCGGAGATGGGATTGTTGGACGAGCCGAGCAATCCGGCCATGTAGCCGGCGATGGCGCTGGCTACGAACGCGGCGATGACCAGCACGACGGCCATGAAGCCGGAGATGGCGTAGGCCGATGAAACCCACGCGTAGATGATAAACGTGGGGATAACGAGGAATCCAATGGTGAGAAACACTTTTTTGTAGGACAGGTCTTTCTCCGTCCGCTTTTTGCTTTCCACCTGGCCGCCCCGGATGCCGATGATGGCTTCCTTGATGCCCTCCATGAGATTGTTGCGGAGCCCCCAGATGGTGTACAGGCCGCCGACCACCATGGCGCCCACGCCGATGTAGCGGACGTAGTCGCCCCATATCTTGTAGAAGCCGTCGACCGCCGTGGCAGCCCCCTCGGGCATGCCCGTGGAGAGCAGGATGAGCGGCGTCAGGATGACCCAGCCGAGAAGGCCGCCGGCGAACACAAACGAGGCAATGCGCGGGCCGACGATGTAGCCGACACCGAGCAATGCGGGCGAGGCAGCCGCACCGCCATAAAAGTAGCCGCCCCGGGACTGGCCGAGGACATAGTATCTGCCGGCGTCGATGACGCTTTCCACGCTTCCCTTGAAAATGTTGAGCGACACCTGCGAAAACTTGACCAGGCCCGCCAGTGCGGCGCCGATGATCATCCATATGCTGCCGCCGCCTCCATCGTCTCCTTCTCCCTCGCTGTCCGCCGTGGTCATCACGGCTGCGACGGCGATACCCTCCGGAAACGGCAGATCTGTCTTGACGATGAGCGCCCGCCGCAGGGGGACCATCCACAAAACGCCCAGGGTGCCGCCGATGAGCGCGATGAGCGTGGTCTCCAGGTACTGGATGCTCTCCCAGGCGCCGATGACAACCAGTGCGGGAATGGTGAAAATGATGCCGGCTGCCAGCGCCTCGCCGGCCGCCGCGCCCTGCATCCCGATGACGTTCTCCAAGATGGTGCCCTTCAGGGGCTTGAGCAGGGCCAGGGCCATGATGGCGCCGGGAATGGCAGCGCTGACCGTCATGCCGGCGTAGAGGCCCAGGTAGGCGTTGGCCGAGCCCATGATAATGGCAAGAATCATGCCCACGAGGACGGCTTTGAGTGTCAGCTCGGGCAGGGATGTTCCAGCGGGGATGTAAGAGTCAAAATCCTCACGTGACATTATATCGCCTCCATATCTCCTTTTGTTTTATAAATGCATCGTTTGATGTCGAATGTCTCATAACTTTGTGTTCTGTTTTGCAGGTCTGTTCGCGTGCAATCGGTCGACCCTCGTGAAGTCATGTGTAATCGAATTTTGGTATTGCTAGGCAGGTTAAATATCTATTGGCTGTTATTGTCCAAACGACTTCAGTCCAGAATGCAATTTTAAAGTGGATAAGTCTGCATCGTAACGGCAGAGAGCCTGGTATCTGCCCTCAAGCCCCAATGACGAAGGGACCTATCATTGTACACTCTTTGACAGCTGATTGGTCTTTAACCGAAATATATATGTCTGCTTGACCTAATCCCATTATCACCCCTCTAATTCTAGTTGTTTCTCCTCCATCCAACGAGGATATCACTCCCTCGCTGTGCTGTCCAAAGAATACATTTGAGGCTTCAATGTCAATTGACCAAGGGATGTTGGTTGCCTCACCAGAAGCAGTATTTGTAACATCAATCGTTATACCAAAACCTCCTGATATTTGCTTGATTTCAATGCCGGCAATGCTGACATCTAGCATCCCCCAGGGGCTTGTCTGCCCATAGACATCTATTGTTCTTGCTTTTATCGTGTAGTCTCCAGCTGATGTCCATGAATGTGTAAGGATAACTTCTTCTCCGGAGGCATACGGTCCAATCCATCCGCTGTTGATTCCATCACCCCAGTCTACATAGAGATATAGCCCGCAATCTTGTGCTTGAGCATATTCCAAAGGCCAAGTAAGCCTGTCCATATAAAGCTGACCGTAACGAAAATGCCAAGGACGATGCCACGCCATGACGTGACTGCTTTTTTAATATCCTTAACATCTTGGCGCATGTCCTGCAGCTGTTTATTTAGCTGCTCGTGCTGGGTTTCTAGCACCGCTATGCGCTCCTGTTCGTTTTTAGTCATGGGACACCTACTTTTTCTTGGCTGTCTTTGCGGATTCCTTGAAATCCTTGTCGCTGGGACGGCCCTTTTCGCCCTTGCGCTTCATGCGCTCGCCAGAGCCAGCCTCGATACGCTTACGTTTAGCGTGTATGTTTGCATATAAACCTTGCGCAACCATTATTTTGCCTCCGGCTTCACCGGCCATGTAATTTCCGTAGGAAACCCAGCCTGCTCTGGTACATCACGCAGCGCCTGACGGTAGTCAGCCCACATAATTCGATTGACAGGCGCGTCGGGTGCCTGTGTCCAGTCTGACTGTGATAGCAGGCCATCGCGTTGAGTGCGGGCTTCGTCTGCTTCTTGCTCTAGCTGGCGCTCGTCAGGGTTGTAGGATGGTGCCTCTGGGACAGGCGCATCAGAGAAGTCGGCAAGGGTAAACCCAAACCGCTCGATCTCTGACGTGTTCTGCTCCAGCGTCCACTCGGTGCCGTTCCAGACGTACTTGTTAATTGACCCTGCCAGTGCATTAACGAACCGCTCTCGCACATTATCAGGAGCAGCGTCTAGGTCTTTACGATTGTTGATAATCATTTTTGCTAATCCTTATGGAAGAATGACGTGATCACAGACGCCGCGCGAACCACGAGCCGTAGACGA
>JAWOAW010000028.1:0-9306 GCA_046498345.1 Thermoplasmatota archaeon | reverse complement strand
TCCAGGGCTTCTTTTGTGGGTATGCCCTCTTCATTCCAGCCCTTGAGCTTGTAATAGGCGTCAAGCAATTTTTCTTCCAGTTCGGGAAACCGTTTTTTCCAATGGTTCTCAGGCGGTTTTTCATCTTTTCTCCGCATGCCCCGCCGGATGTTCACCGCCCGCACCAGGGTCCGGTAGCGCTTGGCTGCCCGGGTGAGTTTTTCCTGGTCCATCTCGATACCGGCTCCGGCAGAGATGAATTTGGGATAGTTGTGGATATGATAAGGGGGTTTGAGGGGAAATGAGGACAGCCCGGCACACTGGCCCAGGGCATCATCGATATAATGCATCATCTCCTGCCACTCCACAATATCACAGGTCATGTCCACAGTGGGGTAGTAGGGAATGGAGTTTTCTCCCCGCAGCTCCCAGTCGATAAAATACTGCTTGAATCTTTCATGGGGCACCTGGATCCAGTCTTCACAGAATTTTTCTCTGTGTTCCCGTTTGGGAAAGGGGGCCTGGGGAAACTGTCCTTCAATCTGGGTGATATTGATCTTTTCACCGATGGAATACATCAAAAAATAGATGGGATTGAGCATGGACAATTTCAACGGCAGCTGCTCATGTTTTTTGATGGTGTTGTGGGCTCCTGTCGGAATACGCCATCGCCAAGTCGGTCATCACCATGATATATCCCTTCTGGCAGCCCGACATGGACGGCTACCTCATGATGCCCAACCCCCGCAAGACCAACGTCTACGCCGGCAAGGTCTGCACCATGTACTTCGACGCCGTCGAAAACGTCGAGGTGGCCATCGACCGCGACCTGCCCGCAGACCTCATACAGCAGGCCATGCAGGACGGCATAAAGAGCCGGCTCATCAAATACGCCATCAAGCGAGAAAACAAAAAAATGGTCGACCGGATTATCAAATGGCTCCGGGAACGCGAAAAAAGCGGCCGGAAGATGTCCATGATAGGGCTTCCCTTCATCCTCCACTTCGTCATGGAGCGTATCGAGCAGACAGGCGAAACATTCGACTTCGGCGAGCGGGGCGCCGTCGCCACCGGCGGCGGCTGGAAGATATACGAAAACAGCCGGATGCCCGTCGAAGACTTCCGCAGGCGGGTGGAGCAGCTGCTGGGCATCCCGCCCCACCGCTGCCTCGACATATACGGCATGGTGGAGGGAAACGGATGGATGGTCCACTGCCCCGAGGGACATTACCTCCACATACCGCACACGTATTTCCATCCCCTGGTACTCGGCGAGGAACAGGAACCCGTCGGATACGGCGAATGGGGACGATTCGCATTCCTTGACCCCCTGGCGGAAAGCTACCCGGGATTCATCATGTCCGGAGACAGGGTCCGCCTGCTCGAGCACTGCCCCGCCTGCGACCGCCCCGGCCCGGTCCTGGAGCCCGAGATACAGCGGATAGCGGGAGAAGAAATGCGGGGATGCGCAGAGGAAATGCGCCGGGTGCTCGCCATGGACATGGGAGGATAACATGATAGATAACGTGATAGGACTACGAGAAATGAAGGAACGAGAATACATCCCGCAGCGGACATACCTCAAGCTCATGCTGGGCGGCGCCCTGTCGCTCACCAAGACCCTGCTCACCAACGTCAGGGCGCTCAAAAAAGTCCGCAACATGGCCGTCGAGGAAGAGCGATACCGGCGCCCCGAGCGGCCCTACGAGCTGCCCGCATACCGGGAGGACATGCAGCGCTGCATCTCCGACGAAAAATATCTCCGGCCGACCCTGTACTGCAACCCCCGCCATCCCGACATCGTTGCCATGGCCCACCAGCTCGGCGCCTACCGGCTCAGCGACCGCGAGTACGCGGAGGTCGCCTTCGAGTTCGTCAAGCGAAACATCGTCCTCGAGATACTCCCCATGGACGGCGCCGAAAAAACGCTCCGCCGGGGCACCGGCACCTGCTTCCACCAGATATCGCTGTTCATCGCGCTCTGCCGGGCGGCAGGCATCAGGGCCCGCTACAAGATGTTCGCCATGAACATGATAAAGGCCTGGTACGACGCCACCATCAGCGTGGACCCGCTCATCAAAAAATGGTACGACTCCATGGGCTACTTCATGATAGAGGGCGAAGGCGAGGCCCATATCGACGGCGAATGGACGGTCGCCCACGTCGGCCCGACCCCGGAGCGGCAGGCGGCAGGCGGCGTTCCCATAACGAGGTTCGGCGAGGACTCGCTCGGCAAATGGTTCTTCGCGCTCCCCGGCACCGTCATGCGGATGGAGTCCATCCCCTACGGCCTCGGCGGCGTCACCGGCCTCCTCAAAAAGATCGCGCCCGGCTCCATGGAACGGGTCAACGCCAGCATCCGGCGCCAGATACGGCGCGGCCGGGAGATCATCGACGAAGCCGGCGGAGAACGGGCCTACGACGAACAGGCCAGAAAGAAGAGTGCTCCTGAGATGCCAAAGATAGAACTCCGGGAGGAAACCCCGGTTACGTTTACCGCCGGCTAGCCGGTTTTTACCAGCCGCGGTCCTGCAGCCGCTCGCCCTCTGGAATCTGGTCGATGTTGGTGCCGGCCATCGCCTTGCCCAGCCCCCGGGATATCTCCGCGATGACCTCGGGCTCGTCGTAATGCGTCACGGCTTCCACGATGGCCTTGCCCATCTTCATCGGGTTCGCGGACTTGAACACGCCGGAGCCCACGAAGACGCCGTCGTTGCCCAGCTGCATCATCAACGCCGCGTCGGAGGGCGTGGCGATGCCGCCGGCCGCGAAGTCGACGACGGGGAGCCGCTGCCGCTCGCTTACCTCCTTCACCAGGCCGAAAGGCGCCTCGATTTTTCGGGCGACGTCCATGAGCTCGCTGTCGTCTTTTTCCTTGAGCTCCCGTATCTGGCGTAAAATGAGCCGGCGGTGGCGGACGGCCTCGACGATGTTGCCGGTGCCCGCCTCGCCCTTGGTGCGAATCATCGCCGCACCCTCATGGATGCGCCGCAGGGCCTCGCCCAGGTTGCGGGCCCCGCAGACAAACGGCGTGTCGAAATCGTGCTTCCAGACATGCTGGAACGGGTCAGCCGGGGTGAGCACCTCGCTCTCGTCGATCATGTCGACATCCAGGCTTTCGAGCACCCTGGCCTCGGCGATGTGGCCGATGCGGCATTTCGCCATCACCGGGATGGACACGGCGTCTATGATATCCTGCACCGTCTTGGGATCCGCCATGCGGGCGACGCCGCCTGTCGCGCGGATGTCAGCGGGAACGCGCTCGAGGGCCATGACCGCGACGGCACCGGCATCCTGAGCCGTGATAGCCTCCTTGGGCGTGGTGACGTCCATGACGACGCCGCCCTTCTGCATCTTGGCGAAGCCGCGCTTGATGAGCTCGGTGCCATAGGAAAGTCCTTCCAGGTCGAGGTCCAGGGACATGGGTGACATATTGCCCCGGCATTTTATAAATTTTGCGTACTCGGTCGCGCGTGACCGTTGCGTGACTGTTGACTGTTAATTCTTTTATAGTACCTTTCGATTGAAGGGCATGAAACCACGCCTCGCGTCCATCTGTATCGTCCTGCTTTTCATCGGCGCTTCCTGGGCGCTGCTGCCCGAAACCCACGGCGGCCAGGTCACCCTCACGACATCGGAGGGGCTGCCGGACACCTACGACCTCCGCGACGTCAACGGCAGCAGCTACGTGACCTCGGTGAAAAGCCAGACGGGCGGGACCTGCTGGTGCCACGGCGTGATGGCCGCTATGGAGGGCAACCTGCTCATGACCGGCATCTGGGATGGCCAGGTGGAACCCAATCTGGCCGAGTATCATCTCGACTGGTGGAACGGGTTCAACCAGTTTTACAATGGTGACATCAGTCCGCCGGAGGGCGACGGTCTGGAGGTGCACTACGGCGGCGACTACCGCGTTGCCTCTGCCTATCTCACCCGGCAGGGCGCCGTCTACTCCCCGGCGGCCAACGACGACACCGAGGGGGACATGCCCTGGTACGAGGAGGCTCCCCAGCAGTGGAGCGACTCCTACGAATACTATTATCCCCGGGAGATTGCCTGGTATACCGCCGGCGACAGCCTGGAGAACATCGACAGCATCAAGCAGGCCGTTGTCGACCACGGCGTGGTGGGCACCTGCATGTGCTACAGCGGCTCCTTCATCGAAAACTATGTCCACTACCAGCCCCCGGACAGCTCACGGGACCCCAACCATGCCATCGGCATCGTCGGCTGGAATGACAGCAAGGAGACGCAGGCCCCGGAGCCCGGCGCCTGGCTCTGCAAGAACAGCTGGGGCAGCGGCTGGGGCAACAATGGCTACTTCTGGATATCCTACTACGACAAGTGGTGCGGCCGTCATCCCGAGATGGGCGCCGTCTCCTACCAGCAGGTGGAAACCATGACATATGACAGCATCTACTACCACGACTACCACGGCTGGCGGGACACGCTATCCGTCAACAAGGCGTTCAACGCGTTCACCGCCGGCAGCAACGAAATGCTCACCGCCGTCAGCTTTTACACCGCCGCAGAGAACGTGCGCTATACCGTCAAGGTCTACGATGGCTTTACCGACGGCGAGCTCACCGGCGAACGTGCCGGGCAGAGCGGCACCGCCAGCCATGTAGGGTATCATACCGTGCAGCTGGACACTCCGGTCCGGCTCACCGCGGGTGACGACTTCTACATCTACCTGCAGCTCCTCGGCGGCGGCCAGCCATATGACCGGACATCCGAGGTTCCCGTGCTGCTGGGTGGACAGGCCCAGGGCACCATCGTCACCTCGACCGCCAGCGCCGGCGAAAGCTACTACCGGGACGACGACGGATGGACGGATTTCCAGGAAGACGAGGACATTCCCTACCCGGGAACGGCCAACTTCTGCATCCGGGCGCTCACCCAGGCTGCCGACGTCCAGATATCCCTCGCGGGGGGCTTCGGCGTGGACGCCGCCATATCCAACACCGGCACCATCGACATCTCCGACCTGGACTGGTCCATCGAGATATCCGGCACCGTGTTCTACCAGCAGCAGCATGAGGGCACCATAGCATCATTGCCCGCCGGGGGCACCACCACGGTTGGCACAGGCCTCGTATTCGGCTTCGGCCCCGCCGAGATGACCGTCACCGCGGGAGACAGCCAGCGGACGGCGGACCTGCTCATCGTCGGCCCCTACGTCATGGTACGGTGACCGTATCCCCCGGCTCATGCCGCCCCGGCGGTACACCTGAACCGTTAAATATCGTCACATCCTACCCTTTACACAGAGCGATACCATGAGCAGCCCGCCAGCACAAGTCAGCTTCGTCATCCCCACGCTCAACGAGGAGGCAGGCATCGGCCCCACCATCGACAGCATCGACCGCCAGGCGTTCGAAGAACGCGGCCTCGACATCGAAATCCTGATTGTCGACGGCGACTCCACGGACCGGACGAGAGAGATCGCCGAAGACAAAGGAGCCCGCGTGCTTATCGAAAAACGCAAAGGCTACGGCCGGGCCTACAAGACTGGCATGCCCGACGCCACCGGTGACATCATCATCACCGGCGACGCCGACGGCACCTACCCGTTCCACCTGGCCCATGAATACGTCGACATCCTGCTCGATGACAACCTCGACTATATCACCACCAACCGCTTCGCCAAGCTCGGCATGCAGTCCATGAGCGCCAAGCACTTCCTGGGCAACTTCGTGCTCTCCGCCACGCTCCGCCTGCTCTACTGGGTCGACGTCAAGGACTCCCAGAGCGGCATGTGGATATTCCGCAAACAGGCGCTCGACCGGCTGCCCAAGCAGCTCGAGGCGTTCAACGACGGGATGCCGTTCAGCGAGGAAATCAAGATAGAGATGTTCCGCTGCCCCGACGTCAAAGCCCGGGAGATACCCTCCGAGCTCTACGCGCGGAAAGGCGAAGCCAAGATAGAATCCTTCAGCGACGGCTGGAAAAACCTCAAGTTTCTCTTTGTCAACAGGTGCCGCACATGGACCCCATGATGGCCCTCTGGATACTCGTCATCGGCATTCTCATCGGGTTTCTCGCCGGCGTTGCCATCATCTACCGGCGCGGCGTGCAGCCCTGGAAAGAGGAGGCCCAGGAGCTCCAGCACCGCAAGCGCTCCCAGTCCGCCACCTACGGCAAGATCACCGAGCAGTTTGCGCCGTTCATGGACCAGTATCCCTACAAGGCCAAGGACTTCCGGTTCATCGGCTCCCCCGTCGACGGCATCCAGTTCACCGACGACGCCATCTACCTCGTCGAAATCAAGAGCGCCGGCGGCACCCTCACGGCGAGGCAGCGTCGCATCAGGCAGCTTGTCGAAGACGGCCACGTGTTCTGGTACACGTTCGAGGTGAACGATGGGCGTCAACCTTAAACCGCTCACAGAGCCCCACGAGCGTACCTGGAACGACCTCCGACACCGCAGCGTGGCCATCGACGCCTACAACGCACTCCACCAGTTCCTCTCCATCATCCGGCAGCGCGACGGCACCCCGCTCAAAGACGCCAGGGGCCGGGTCACCTCGCATCTCACCGGATTGTTCTACCGGACCGCCAACCTGATAGAGCGGGGCATCCGCCCCGTCTACGTCTTCGACGGCGAACCCCACATGCTCAAACAGGACACCCTGGACGTCCGGCAGGCCCGCAAGGAACAGGCTAAAAAAGACTGGCAGGCAGCCAGGGAGCGAGGCGACCTGGAAGAAGCCAAAAAAAAGGCGCAGCAAACATCGACCCTCACCTGGGACCGCGTCATAGAGGCGCAGCAATTGCTCGATGCCCTCGGCATCCCCTACCTGGAGGCGCCTGGGGAGGGCGAGGCGCAGGCATCCCACATGTGCCGCCAGGGCGACGTCGACTACACAGGCTCGCAGGACTTCGACTGCCTGCTGTTCGGCGCCCCGCGATTGCTGCGCAACCTGACCATCTCCGGGCGAAGGAAGCTCCCCGGCAAACAGAAATGGGTGCAGATATCCCCGGAAACAATCATACTCAGAGAGCTGCTCGAGACCCATGACATCACCCGGGAGCAGCTCGTCGACGTCGCCATCCTGATGGGCACCGACTTCAACGACGGCATAAAGGGCATCGGCCCCAAAACCGGGCTCAAGCTCATCCAGAAACACGGCGACATCGAATCCATCGAACGAGACATAGCCATCGAGCATCTCGACGACATCCGCAGCATATTCCTGGAGCCCAGAGTCACCGACAGCTACACGCTCGAATGGCAGCCCGTCGACGAAGATGCAACGAGGGCATATCTCTGCCGGGAGCACCAGTTCAGCCGGGAGCGGGTCGACAGCACTCTGGACAAGTTCCAGGGCTTCGCCGAGTCGCTCGACCAGAAAAACCTGTTCGACTTCTGACGACCGTTGTGAGGGAGTCTATCCACACTCGAGATAAAACCCGGAGGAAGGACAAATCCTTCTGCGACGTCGCAGCGTTTGCCTGTAGCGCGGACTTCCAGGATAGATATCCACCGAACCCCAAGTTTTATAAAAAACGTTCATTGTGTTTTTGTAACGGAGCAATCAAGATGAATAACAATTTTGCACGTGTTTTGAGTATTGGAGGAGCCGTGCTGGTGGCGACACTTGCTGTGCTGGCATTTTCGGTTTTCACGCAGACAGCGATTGCTGATACGCCTGATGAGGGCAGCGGCACCGCAACAGATCCATATCTGATTGACGACTGGTACGACCTCAATGCCACACGAGATAACTTAAGTGCATATTACGAACTGACAGCTGATTTAGACGAAGGCACGCCGGGCTACGAGGAGTTGGTCAACACTACCAATGGCTGGGACCCGATAGGGGCTTATGACTATCATAGCGACGTCGAGTTCAAAGGAACTTTTGACGGAAAGGGGCATGAGATTAGAGGCCTTTTCATAAACCACTCTGGAGCAGATTATATGGGACTGTTTGGTGGTATCAAACATGAAGCGGAAGTTACCAACTTGGGTCTCATCGATGCAAATGTGACCGGAGGCAGTAATGTAGGCGCTCTCGTGGGTTATAACCTGGAAGGCACGGTGAACCACTCATATGCAACCGGTAACGTGACCGGATCTTGGGATGTAGGCGGCCTCGTTGGATATAGCGATGGCACGGTGAACAATTCGTATGCTAGAGGTAACGTAAGCGGCGACGAGATAGTAGGCGGCCTCGTTGGATATAGCGATGGCACGGTGAACAATTCGCATGCGGCCGGTAATGTCACCGGAGATAAATATGTAGGCGGCCTCGTGGGATGGACCTATGAAGGCACGATAGAGAACTCACATTACAATATCGATCAAGTCCTGATTAATGATGGACATCATGTCACCACTGGCGGTCTTTTCGATACACAGTATCAAGACTGGATAGCAGACAAAAATCTCGATATAGCAGATTACAGCGATACATTGATTCCGTCGGGTGACTACTACGAGATAAGTGATATGCAGGGACTTAAAGATATTCTTGGATTTGCAGACGATGAAGAATACACCTTCCGTCTAACGGAGAACTTGGACTTGGCTAGTGAGCCCGGTCTGTACATCCCGTATCTCACAGCAGGGTTCGACGGCGACAATCATACGATTTCAAATCTATATATCGACAGGCCTTTCAATGCCAATGTCGGCATGTTCGGATATATCCGTGGTGGCACGGTCGCCAATATCGGCGTGGTTCATGCGAACGTGAGCGGAGAATATGACGTAGCCGTGCTCGTGGGACAGAACTATGATGGCGCGGTGGACAATTCGTATGCAGCCGGTAACGTGACTGGAGCCTGGAATGTAGGCGCGCTCGTGGGATCTAACCGTGATGGCGCGGTCTCCAACTCGTATGCAACAGCTGACGTGAGCGGAGTGGCTGGAGACGATGATGTAGGCGGCCTCGTGGGGTATAACTTGAGAGGCACGGTGGAGAACTCTTATGCTACCGGAGACGTGACTGGACCCAATGGGAATACAGGGGGCCTTGTAGGGTATAACTACGAAGGAGCGGTGGAGAACTCTTATGCTACCGGAGACGTGAGTGCACCTCAATGTGGGGCTATAGATGGTACAGGTGGTCTCATTGGAAGGAACGATTATGGCCCGGTGAACAACTCGTATGCGACCGGTAACGTGAGCGGAAACAATAATGTAGGTGGTCTCGTTGGAAAGATCCATGATGGCACAGTGGAGAACTCGTATGCTACCGGGGGCGTGAGTGGGCCTGATGGAGAAACAGGCGGACTCGTGAGAGAGAATGGTGGGACGGTGACTAACTCCTACTGGAACACCGAGACGAGCGGACAAGATACATCAGGCGGTGGCACAGG